>CAZWLX010000011.1:0-10568 GCA_964634845.1 Candidatus Woesearchaeota archaeon
GGATTTTGAGAGAATTGCTCTTCAAGAATTGTTGATAGTTCTTGTATTTTTGGATGTTCTATTTTTTGCTGGCGGAGAAGAGAGAGGGAAACAAGAGCTGCTTGGAAGTCAGGAGATGAAACAAGAGAGACAACTGCTTTTGATTTTTTTTGAGCTGCTTGTTGTTGAAGAGAATGCAAATAGTTATCTAAACCAGAGAGAGTTTGAGTTTCTAGGAGTTCAAGAGCGTGAGAGATTTTAATTGCTTGAGCTGTTAAAGAGACAGCTTGATATGCTCTTACATCTCTTTGCTGAAGCATTGCAAATAAACGAGTTTGAAGTTTGAGAAGAGTTATTTTATTTGCAGGGCCAAAAAGCATATTTTTTTCTTTTAGTTTTAAAACGCATGAGTCATAAATTCTTTTTAGCAAGATTTGAAGTTCTTTGAATTCTTGAGGAAAAGGAACTTCTATTTTTTCAAAGTCAAGAGATTGCAAATAAGGAGAAACATCTGGAGAATCTCTTGTGCGAAGTTCTATTTCCTGAATTGAGAGATGCTTGCAGATTTCTTTTATCTTATTTTCTTCATGCCCTGGAGAAGCTGTTAAACCAAGAATTAATGGATTTTGAGATTGAGAAGTGTAGGAATTAGCAACATGAGTATAAGAATAGTTTTTTAGACATCTATGTGCTTCGTCAAATATTATTAGAGATACTGGATTTAGGGAATATAATTGTTTTTTTATATCATTTGAAATGCATTGAGGTGTTGAAAAGATAATATCTGCTTTGCTGAAGAGTTGGGAACGTTTTTCAGCAGGAACAGAGCCTGTGAAGAGTTCAAGAGTTGCGAAGAGTTCTGGCAATTGAGAGCGAAAAGTGTTAAAATGCTGTTCTATTAATGGTCTTGTAGGAGCGAGAAATAGTGCTTTAGAGCCTGGAAATTGTTTTTGTCTTTCTATTGTTAACATTAATGCGATAAGAGTTTTTCCTAGTCCTGTTGGAAGAACAACTAAAGTGTTGCTGTTTTTTGCAGTGTTGAGAATTTCAGATTGATATTTTCTTGGGGAAAGAGCTATTGGGAACTTATTTTCTTGCATTCATTGATTTAGAGAAGAAGGTTTATAATTTTTAAGGTGTTACTAGTGCGAATATAGCAAAGATAGAAGTTATTATTGCAAGGGTTATCCAGAGAATTCTTGAACCGAATAGAATTTGTGTTCCATCAAATTTGGAGAAAGGAACTAGATTCCAGAAAGCGTAATAAATTGATAGTTTTGCGAGGTATTCTAGGCCTGAAAATGGGAGGAAATAAGCGAGAATTGAAAGAATCAAGAGAGATATTATTCCTGCTGCTCCTATTAAGGCATTGTGCCAATCTGTCATCTCGATGAAAGAATAGAATCCAAATCTTTTGGCAACTCTGTGTTTTAATGCACGAGTTTCATATGTCAGAAACGTGCAGAGTTTTATTAATCCTAGGGAAAAAACAGTGAAGATTATTGGCAGAATAAGGCCCATTGAGACAGGTCTTTCTAATTTATCATGATGCCTGAATCCGTATTGTTGCCAGAGCCAGATTTCGTGTTCTACATCTGAATCTAGAATTTTAGCCATTGCCTTTTTTGAAAAGATATTTATTACAATTATTATTACTGAAAAGAAAAATGCCTGGGCAACAAGATCCCATTGAGAGTCTAAGGCAAATGAAAAGCCAGCAACTACTGTGAAAATCAGTATTGCAGCCAGAATGTGCTGGAACTCTCTTGACTTCATGGGATGAGAAGATTTGAGAAGTATAAATATGTTATTATAATTATTTAACCGGAAGAATGAATCGCTATTTTGTAGAAACATAAAGTATAAATACTATTCTTAACAAAATTGGATATGCTCAGAATAAGAAAAATAAGTGAAATTGTTGGAAAGAATGTTTACACTTCTGATGGAGATTTATTTGGACAAGTTGAGGAGATAAATCTTAGCGATAATAAAATAGATGGATGGAAGATTAGAATTGGAAGCAGTTTTATCAGTATGTTTGGAGGGGCAAGAGGTGTTGTTGTTCCTCATCAATTTGTTAAGGCTGTTGGAGATGTGATAATTGTCAATAAGGCTTCATTGCCTTCTCAGGAAATGGGAGAAGTAAATATGGCTGCCAGTTCTCAAGACTCTGGAATGGGTGATTTGATTTAGTTTTCTGAGAAGGATTTATATAGATATTTTTGATTGTTAATTTATGTTTGAGGAAAAAGAGGTCAGAATCAACAGGAAAGGACAGATGAAGCAGACAGGAAATCCGCTAATCTGCCATTTCCAAGGAATCAACAGAAAAGGTCAGATGTGGGAGACGCTGATTCCCTGGATTATTGGAGTTGGAGTTTTAGTTATTTTAATTGTTTTGGCTGTTGTGTTTAAAGATAAATTAGCAGAACTTGGGATTACTATTAAGAATTTGTTTACAAGAGGATAAATGGAGTGCGAATCAAAATGGCAGAAATGACTATAGGAGAAATAATTAAGATTGTTGTTGCTGTGTTAGTTTTAGTTGTAGTGTTGTTTGGAGTTTACGTTGGATTTAAAACTTATATTATTCCTTATTTTGCAGATATTCCTGTAAGTGCAAGTGCTGGAATTGCTGTTTTGTTTTTGAGGAAATGTTTAAATATCTTTGAATTTAATTAATGGTATGGTGGAAACAATTTTGTCGAGTCCGCTGGTAATAGAGGTGTTACTGCCTTTTTTGCTTGTGTTTACTGTTGTGTTTGCTATTTTGCAAAAGACAGGGATTTTAGGAAAAGAGAAAAGGCAGATTGATGCTATTGTTGCTTTAGTTATTGGGCTGATAGTTGTTGCTTTTGGATATGCTGTTGGAATTATTGTTAATCTTATTCCTGTATTGGCTGTTACAGCTGTTGTATTGCTGGTTTTTATGTTGCTTTATGGAATGTTGTTTAAGCAAGGAGAATTTAATTTAGAAAAATGGCTTAGAGGCGGGCTTGGAATTATTGTAGGGATTGTTGTTGTAATTTCTATTTTAGTTTTGACAGGAGGTTGGAGTTATTTGCTTGACTTTTATTATGGAACTGATGACAAGGCGTTTGTTGCTAATGTGGCATTTATCATTGTGATTGTTGTTGCAATAATTATTGTTATTAAAGGTGGCGGAAAGAAGAAAGAGGAAAAGGAGAAGGAGGGGTAAATGGCTTTTAGTGTAGCAGAATTGTTTTATCAGTGGGAGTCTATAGGTGTTTTCGAGTTTATTTTACCTTTCTTAATTTTATTTGCTATTATTTTTGGAGTCTTGTCAACCACAAATATTCTTGGGCATAATAGGGGGGTTCATTTGATTATTGCTTTGGCAATCGCTCTGCTTGCCTTGAGAGTTGGATATGTGCAGGCGTTTTTCTTGGAATTTTTCCCAAGATTCGGAATAGGGCTTGTTCTTTTAGTGGCATTAGTTATTCTGGCAGGGTTATTTATAATTCCAGAGCATATTAAAGGATGGTATATTGGGTTTGCAGCTTTAGGGCTTGTTATTGGTGTCGCTGTAACTATCGGAGCGTTTGATCAATTTGGGTGGTTTGGAAGTTACTTTTGGCAGGAATATTGGGGAAATATTGTTGCAGGGATTATTATCATTGCCTTACTGGCTTCTGTGTTTGCAAGTGCTAAGCCAAAGTCTCCTGAAAAAGGAATTACAATTCCTCTTGGACCTTTGAGAAAAGGATTTGAGTAAAGGGGATTTTAGAAAACTAAGATGGCAGCAGACGTATCAGCAATAACTTATTTTGCACCTATTGCAGCATTTTTATTAATTTTTATTGTTGTTTTTGCAGTGCTTGCTAAATATGAGGTTTTAGGAGACAGCAAGTTTGTTAATATTATTGTTGGACTTATTATCGCCAGTTTGTTTGTTTCTTTTGCAGGTTTGAGAGATTATGTTGTTACTGTTGTTCCATGGATTGCAGTTTTAATAATTGCCTTGTTTTTTATTTTACTTTTAATTGCATTTATCGGAAAGAATGCAGAGTTTATGACAAAAGGAGTTGGACTAATAGTTGTGATTTTACTTGTTGTGATATTTATTGTTAGTGCTTTTGTTGTATTTTCTGATTTGTCTAGTTATCTGCCTGGACCTGGATTTGGAACAGGAGAAAGTTTAAGAGCGACAATATTTTTTGATTGGCTTTATTCTGCAAGAGTTTTAGGAGCAATATTGCTTTTGGTGTTAAGTATTTTAGTTGCCTGGTTTCTGGCTAAGAGTTAGAGTTATTTTTTGTGTTTTTGATGGGATTTTGAGCCATGTTTTTCTGTTGAAGCCTTAAATGTTTTTTGAGTTTCCACTAATTCTTTTTTTAGGTCAGAGACATCGGTTACATAAGAGCCCACTTTCTCTAGAATTGATAGCTGCAGTTTATCTATTATTTTTTCTATTCTTTGGAGTCTGTCTGATAATGTGTCTATTCTCGTTTCGAAGTTCGTTTTCATATCGAGAACTTTTTCTAATTTGTTTGTTGTTTTTGAAAGCTTTTCTGCGACAACTGATTCTGCAATATCAGTCATTGTTTCTGCTGAAACAGAGGGAGAATATGACTGATAGGAGTAGTCTTGATATTGCTGAGAAGAGTAGGGGTCTGAACCTATACTTTCAAATCCAGATGAGAGGTCTTGTTGAGGTGTTCCTGATTCTTGTGTAGGCGGCTGTGATAAGATTGAAGGAGTCATTTGAGATGCATCTTGTTCGGAATAGCTTTGAGAGTATCCTTGATTGCTTCCTGTTTGATAAGATTGTTGAGGCGAGTTAGGGCTGTCTGGAATTGTTTGTTCTTCCTCAAGAATTTGGTTTTCTGTTCCTGATACAGCGTCCTTGATTTCTGATTGGGAGAAGGAATAATCTATTTCGTTTTTTGGGATTCCCTGAGCTTCCAGAGTTTCCTCTATTTCTTCATCTGTTCTTCCCTGGCTTCTTAGATTTCTTATTTTTTCTATCGTTCCCATATTCTCTCTTTTAGTATTTTCTTAAAATATCAAGCTGTCTTTGGAGTATTGCGAAGTCTTCTTTTCTGGCTGTTTTCTCTAGTTTTTCTATAATGTTTTGAATTAATTCTTTCATTCTGACATTTTCCCCCTTTAGCTGAAGAATTATTTTTTTCATTTCTCTTATCTGAATTAAAGACTCTTCTTTTTCTTCAACTAAGCTGTTTCCTACTATAAGCAAACGGTCTTTTAATAACCTCTGTTTTTCTTCTATATCTCTCAATCTTGTGTTTATATCTGAAAATACTTGTTGTCCTGTGTTTGGATAGCTTTCTTCTACTGGCATGGATTTAGTAGTGAATATAGGTTTAAAATTGTTTTTATGGGATAGAAATATATAATAATGAATTTTTCCAGTTAATCTATGGTGAAGAGGGAAAATGTTGTTTAAAAAAGATGCTCATTTATATGCAACAGAGATAGAAAGAAAGGAAGGAGAGAATGTTCTATATGTTAATTATATGAATGCTAGTTTTTCTCCGTCTATTGCAGATAATTCAGAAGTTATGTCGAGGACTACGGATTTGCTTGCCAGAAATCCAAATGTTTCCAGAGTTGTTTTTGTTCAGCAAAGAAATTATAATTATGGAGCAGAGCAAGTTTTATTGCTAAGTGAAGTTGCCAGACTTTATAATTTTCTAACAAAACATGAGGAGATTTTGTCGTATGAAAAATTGAGTTTGTTTGGAAATGTTGCAGAAGTTCAGACTGATTTGGTTTATTTGCTTGGGTTGTTAAAACAAGATCCTATTGGATGTCATATTGAACTGAAAGGAAGAATTAACGGGCTCAGAAAGCAATTAGAACAGGGAAAAGTTGTCAGTAAGAATTCTGTTGTTAGTTATATAAGATTTCTGGAGAGATTTAAGGGATTGCTTGAAGGAACAAAATTAATCCAAAGAGTTCTTGGAGAGATTGGAGATTATGGGTTTAGGAGCAGACAGCTTTATAGGAATATCTTTAGGCCTGACATTCTGCCTAATTTTACATTTACTAGGCTTGTAGCTCAATTGCCTAAAGATTCTGAATTTGTTGACCAATATGGCCTGAAAATGGGAGATGAAGAAGTTACAGTTACGATATTGAAAGTTAAAAATGAAAGCAAGCTTTTTTATCATATAATGCCTAGCGAATATGGCTTAAGCGACGAGCATCATGATTTGGTTAATCTTGCAAGAAATGTCATGACAGAGCACAGGCCTAAAGCAGAAGAATTTACAGACCCTGAAAAGACTAGGGAAGTTTTTTATAATGTTGCTAGAGATTTGCTCTCGGAATTAAGCAAGAGCAAAAAAATAGGATTGAATAATAAGGAGCTGGATAATTTGAGCAAGGTTTTGGTTAGACACACTATTGGTTTTGGCTTGATTGAAGTTTTGCTTGCTGATGAAAATATTCAAGACATTGTTTTGAACGCGCCTATTGCTCAAAATCCAGTATTTATCAGACATGGGAAGTATGATGAGTGTGTTACAAATATTATTCCTAGTTATGAAGATGCTGATTCCTGGGCAGCAAAGCTAAGATTGCAGAGCGGGAGGCCTTTAGACGAGGCAAATCCTGTTTTGGATACTGATTTAGCTGTTGGAGAAGCAAGAGCAAGAGTTGCAGCTATTACCCAGCCTTTGAGTCCTAATGGTTTGGCGTATGCTTTTAGAAGGCATAGAGATTCTCCATGGACACTGCCTTTGTTTATAGAGAGGAAAATGCTGAATAGTTTTGCAGCTGGATTGTTAAGTTTTTTAATTGATGGAAGCAGAACATTGCTAGTTGCTGGAACAAGAAGTTCTGGTAAAACCAGTCTGCTTGGAAGTTTAATGCTGGAGATTATGTCTAAATATAGGACTATTGTTGTGGAAGATACGTTGGAATTACCTGTTGAATCTTTGAGAAAGATAGGGTATGATATTTTGAGAATGAAAGTCAGAAGCGCTTTAGTAAAGGGAACTAAAGAAGTAGAAGCTGCAGAAGGTATAAGGACGAGTTTAAGATTAGGAGACAGTGCTTTGATTGTAGGAGAAGTTAGGAGTGATGAGGCAAAAGCACTCTATGAAGCAATGAGAGTTGGAGCTTTGGCAAATGTTGTTGCAGGGACAATTCATGGAGATTCTCCATACGGTGTTTTTGATAGAGTTGTTAATGACTTGGGTGTTGAGAGAACAAGCTTCAAAGCAACTGATATTATTGTTATTGTGAATCCTGTTAGAAGTGCTGATGGACTGCATTCTGAGAGAAGAGTTGTCAGTATTACAGAAGTTAGAAAGCATTGGCAGGAAGACCCTTTGAATGAGAAAGGATTTGTTGATTTGCTAAGATATAATGTTGAGACAGATGAATTAGAGCCAACTCCAGAGCTTATTAACGGTGATTCAGAGATAATAAAAAGTATTGCAGGAAATGTCAGAGGTTGGGCTGGAAATTGGGACGCTGTCTGGGATAATGTAATCTTGAGGGGAAAGATAAAGCAGGAAATTGTTGAAGCTGCCAAAAAATTAGGAAAGCCAGAATTAATGGAGGCTAAATTTAATTCTTTGTGCAATGGAAATTTTCATAGGATTAGCGAGGAAGTTGCAAGAGAGAACGATGGAGACTTAAATTCAGAACTTATTTTTTCAGAGTTTAAAGACTGGCTTTACAAAGAAGGAAAGAAGTTTAGCTAGGAAGTTAGTCCCCCAAGAGCTATTATTGCTAATAAAGTTAATGCGATGATTGACACTAAAGAAGTTATTGTGTAGAGCAAGATTCCTCTTAATAAGTTTTTACTTAAATCATATTTCTCCCTTAATGTGTCTTTTCCAGAATCTACAGTAACAAGCGCCGTTGTTAAAATAAATATTATTTCTACTATGTAAAGTCCTATTGAAACTTGGACAAAATAGGGAGGGATCATCTGACTTACATCAAATATGCTTAATATGCTTGACAGACCGAAGCCTGATATTTGTTCTCCTGATGTTGCCTGAGCTTGTATTGCCTGAAGCTTGTTTAATATAATTGTAATCATTGTTGCTAATCCAACAACGATTCCTGAAAGTAGCGGAGCAAGAAAAGTCATGTTTGATTTCATGTCTGAAACAACTTCTGCTAGTAAATCTCTTAGACGGGAATTTATTTTCTCAATGTTTTTTACATATTCTGAAATAGACATCAGTGAGCGAGCTGCAACTTCAAGACCTTTTTTAACTGCTTCTACTAGAATTCTCATTGATGTGGCAATTAATTGGGAAGGATAGTATGTTATTGCTCCGCGTTTTTTATCAAAGATTGCTGATTCTAAAGACATTCCCATTTGAGAGATGTTTTGATTAACTATTGAAAAGAAATTTTGAGTTACCTGGCCTTGAGTTTGAGAGGCAACGCGTCCGAAAGCTATTTCTGCAGGTGTTCCGTCGCCAAGACGATTTCCCAACTGAAATAGCGAATTTGTAAATTCTTCTTCAAGAAGCTTTGTTTTTTCTCTTGACTTTATTAATAAAGATGTTTTTTTTCTATAAGCAATTGAAAAGAAAAGAGCGATTGAAAAAGGAATTAATAATCCAAAAATAACTGCGATTGGGCTGAATGGGCCTACAATATTGTTTCCTACTCTTTTGAAATCAAATAAAGGTGTTTGGATTATGGAAATAATATAATCTGACTGGAGATTGAATAGAGATGTTATGAAACTTATTTGGAAAATGAATGGAAGCAATCCTATTATGAAGAAAGGAAGAGAAATTAATCCTGCTATGATGAATGGAGATTTTGATTTATATATTGCATAGTTTGGATTTAATTCTAGGATTGAAGATTCTCCATAACCTCCTGGGCGTTTAAGAAGAGCCTGAGAAACAAGATAAAACACAAAGAAGGGAATTAAAAGATTGAAAATCACAAAGATATGGTGGGCTTTTAAGATTCCGCCAAGAAGAGTTGAAGCCAGAGGTAATAGTGCCAAGCCAAGTGTAGGCAAGATAATTCCGAGCATGTAGACATTTGTTAACGGAGAGCGAATTTCTCTGGAGAAGCGAAGCATTTTTTCATAAACGCCGTCTAGGATTACTTGAAGGGATTTTTCTAAGATGAGGACTCTACGAGTTTCAGACGGCTCAAATAAAGAAGATTCTATTAAATGAAATGATTCTACGAATTCAGGAGCATATGAACGCCATGTTTCCAAGTATTTATCTAGAGATTGCTTTATTGTGCTGTATTTTCCAATTTCAACATCGTAAAAAACTTTTTTGAAATCAAGAGCTAACGGACCTTCAAGATGTTGAGATGCAAACGCAATTGCTCTTTCTAAGTTAGATGTGTGTTTCATGTAAACTACTACGTATAGAATTGCAGGGACCATTTGACTTGATGCTTGTAGTCTCCAGAGGTTTGCCAGACGTTTTGGCATTGTATATGTGTAATAGAAGACAAAGATTGCCAGAATTAAACCAAGAAAGCCGAAAAGCAATTGTATTGAGCCATTGATTAGAAATATAGAAACAGAAATTAACAGCGCCAAGAAGAAAATTGTGAACATGGATACTATTGCGAGAGTTACTGCTTGAGATGCTGTTACATCTAATCTTGCAGTATTTAATTGAGATTGAATTCTTGTTCTGTCCTTCTCAGCTATTTTTAGTGAGACTATGTTTCCTAAAGACTTTGCCCATTTTTCATAGCGAGAGAGCTCTGGAATCATGTCTTGCTTGAACTGAAGATATTCTCGAGAATAGTCTTCTTCAGATGTGTCTGAACTGGAGATTTCTGATTCTAGTCTTCTTGAGTATTTTTCCAAGATTTCTTTTGTTGTTGGATTTTGAGGAGGCATTTTCACTTCTTTTTGTTAATGAATTATGCATATTAAAGCAGGCAGGATGTTATAAAGATTTCTTTCAGAAATCTTTGACCATCGCTTCTTACGAAGCATTAAGTATAAAGATTTCCTTTGGAAAATCTTTAATGTTCATCTTTTACAAGATTTCACATATAAAGATTGCTTTTAGTATCTTGATTTTGAGAGAAGATTTAAATAGTTTAAATTTGTTTGATAGGAGAGGAAAAAGATGGGCATGAAATTTTGGGCAGAGTTATTTATTTTTCTTGCATTTCTAGCAGTTGTTTTTCAATTGTTTCCTCTTGGGCTAGATGTATTTAGTGCCCAGATTCTTCCTATAGTGTTTGGAGCTATTGTTGTTCTTATAGGGCTTATAAATTTTTTGAAGCCAGGATATAAGATTGCAGGTTTATTTATGGTTATCTCTGGATTTTCCTCTATTGTTTGGTCTTGGTTAGGAAGCACGGTAACGGTTGTAGGATATGCGATTCTTGTTTTGCTGTTTATTGCAGGCATGCTTGAACTAAAGAGAGCAAAGCCAGCTTTATTTGATCAGTATCAACAAGAGAGAGTAGCTAGAGAAGAAGCTAGTGAAAAAAGCTTTTTCTTGTTCTTATTAATCGGACTAATTTGGTTAATCGTTATTGCCCAGATGGTTTTTGTTCTGTTTCTGGTTATTTCACTTCCTGGGATTTTATCTCTTGTTGTGGGGTCTGTCCTTACAATTTTTGGAATTGGA
>CAZWLX010000012.1:0-3789 GCA_964634845.1 Candidatus Woesearchaeota archaeon
AGTAATTGCCTGAAGAATTTGAATGTTCTGGAAACTTCCCCTTATTATAGCTTCTAGCAGACTAGAGGTTCCTAACCAATATGCTAATCCTGAAATTGGCTGACCTTGTGAAAAGCTTCCTAAAAATGTAGGACGCCCTAACCAATTTTCAAGCAAGCCTCCTGCTAGTTGCACATTTGCTGATAAAGCTGAAACTAAAATAACAGGAATAACAGAGGCATAAAAGAATGCAAGAGGCCACTTCACTGCATATCCTCTAAGACGCTCGTAAGTTAACGGCACTTCAATCTTTAAAGATTGAGTCCATACAACTGCTAAAAATATTAATGCAGTTACTAAAATTGCTGCAAATGCTGCAAGAGCTTCTTTTGGAGCTCCGTTTATAATAGATTGTAAAATAACAAGCACATTTCCTGCACAAGCAGTGTTAGAAAAGTTTAGCAAACAATTTTCTCCACTTGGACCTATAAATTGGAATAATGCTGTGAAAAGCTGCCATGATACTCCTGCGACAATAAATAAAGAAGTTCCTGATCCAAAACCCCATTTTTGAACAACTTCGTCCATAAGCATGATTGCGAGACCTCCTAAAATTAGCTGGAAGATAACTATTGATGTGAAACCTGGAGTTGCTTGGAGACCTCCCATTGCGACAAATACTATTGCTTCAAAAACTATAAAGAAAATAACTCCGAGCTTTTGTAATCCCTGAAAATATCTTTTTCCTTCGTCTGTTTTTGTATCTATGTTCAAAATTCCTGAACCGACTAACAACTGCAGAATAATAGAAGACATAACTATGGGACCAATTCCTAAGGAAATTATGCTTCCAAACTCTGTTGCGAGAATTATCTGGAGAAATTCGAATTGCGCAAGGGCATTTGCAGATAGCCCGTAAAGAGAGATATTTGCTAGAATAAAAAAAGCCCCTAAAATTACCAGAGTCCATTTTAGTTTTGCGTTAAAAGAAAGATGCTTTTCAGCAGGCTTTTTAACTTCTGGCAAGTTATATAGTATTGATCTTAAGTTAAAGGCCATTTTTCTCCTAAATAAGAGAGGTTTTTAAACATTTTATTCTCCTTTTGATTCTTTTTTATCTAGATTCTTTTTCCTGCCAAGAATTATTATTTCTCCGCCGGCTTTTTTTACTTTTTCCAATGAAGAAGAAGATGCAGCAGCTGCGGAAATCTTTGCCTTAAATTTTATTTCCCCGCCTGAAAGAATTTTATATTCTGAAAGGTTTATCTCGTATGTTCCCTTTGATTCTTTTGCATTTCCTTTTTTTAATAAGGAAGCGATATTCTCGGAAATTTGCGAGAGGTTGATTACCTTTCTTTTTATTACGATAGGCTTCCTAAGGGTTTTTGATTTTCCGAAATATTCTTCTTTTAAATTTAGAATTAAGGTTTTCTTTTGGTCTGCTCTTTTTCCAGTGCCGGCCATACCAACACCACCTCTATGTCCTGAACCACGAGCCTTCTTCTTGAAACCTCTCCCGTGAGTATGAGATCCCCTAAATCGGGAAGACTTTGTTCTTTTTTTTACTTTCATTATAACATCCTCCTCAATAATAGATTTATAGATTCTTTATTGTCTCCTAAAACCGCTTTCTTTGTAACTCCGAAATGCTTTTTGGAGTCTATTCCAGATCTTGGCGGATGTAGTCTAAAGAAAGGTTTTATTCCCAACTTGACCAAAGATTTCTTCTCTAATTCTGGAATTATTTTTTCAGGCGATATTTTCTTGCCTTTTTGTATTGGAACCGCTCTTTTTTCCAGCAGTTCAGAAAGAGTTTTATTATCTATTGTTCCGTAAGCCACATAATCTCTAATTTTCCTAAGAGTTTTTAGATTCTTTTCTGTTGCCTCAAGTAAAACACAGGAATATTTTCTTCTCATCCTAAGTCTAAAGAGAGTTTCTTCTACATCTTTATTCACGTCTACTAATCCTGAAATTCTTATTACAACTATCATTTTTCTAAACTGTTTGTTTTATTTAATGCGGCTATGCAAGCTCTAGCTAGATTAAAAGTTGTTCTTGTGTATCCTGCTGTTCTGGAATAAACATCTTTTATTCCTGCTAAACCTAATATCTTCTTACATTCATCTCCGACGACAAGACCTGTTCCCCTAGGCGCTGGGAAAAGCGTGATTCTTACACTTCCACATTTTCCTACAACCTTGTGAGGAACTGTATGAGGGTCGTTTGATTCTGGCTCTGGAGTCTCAAAACCTCTTTTTACTTTGATAATGTTTAATTTTGCCTGTCTTAATGCTTTTTCTCTAGCAGGAAGGGTTTCCTTTGATTTTCCGAATCCAATTCCTACATGTCCTTTTTTATCTCCGACAACAGCCATAGACGAGAATGTTAAGACGTTTCCTTCTTTTGTTTTTCTCTGGGTTTGTCTCCAGGCACGCCTTTTTCCCCCACCGAACTTACCTTTTGCCTGACCTACTAAAAGCAGGTCTGTTTCTAAGTTTAGCAAGAAATCCACTATCTCTGGTTCTAATATCTTTTTTCCGGATTCCAAAATCTTATCTAAATCTTTTTCTTTTCCTGATTTTACCAGAAACCCGAGCTTTGTTTTATGCGCCCAGGATCCGATGTCTCTTTCTTCTTTATCCAGCCTTGCTGAATCTGATTCTGATAGTCTCTCTACTTCTTCCAGTTCCTCAGAGACTTCTAATTCTTTATCTAGCTTGGAAACTTCCTCTGGAAGCGCCTCAACTAATTCTTTTGGTGCATTCTTCGTTTCTTTTTTTGCCATTTAGTCAGATCCTCCTAATATTTTGTCTATTAAGGGCGCCAACTCTTCTTTCTTTTTTATATCTTCTAAAGATGGAAGAGCTTCTGGATTGTGATTTATCTTTAATCCTGAATCAATTGCTCCCTTTAAAACTGCATAAATTCTTGATTTTTGAATGTTTCTGTTCATCCCTATATCTAAAATTACAGGGCCTAATTTTTTCTGCTTTGCAACTTTTCCTATGAGCCCTCCTAATATGTAACTTGCTGCGAGGCTCTTCAAACTGCCGGAACTCTTGGAAGGCCAACCCTTAGAAAGCAGGAACTTTGTAGACATGCTAACTAAAACCTTATCCTGAGCTATTTCTGTTTCAACTAACTGCGCTAAGATATATCTATTTGTTTTTCTTACTACAAGTCTTGGTTGACCTGCTTTAAGCAAACCTAGTCGAGACTTGTAATCTGTTCTTCTCTGCAATCTTCTTCTTCTAACTGTTTTCATTTTCTTGTTCCTTGTTTTTTAACTTGGGATTGTTCAGCTATCCTTTCCTTCATGTGGGTAAGACTTCTAAACTCGCTTGCTCTTATCTGTTTCCTTAGGTTCTCGAAATCTGACTGAGAAATCTTTGATTTCTCTTTTAAATCTGATAGATATCTTCTTAGCTTTCTTGTTAGAGAAATATAATCCTTCTTGCTTCTTCTTACTTTTACCTTTATAGAACCTGCTCTTCTTCTTGTTTTTCTTTTTTTCCTAGCTAATGTGCCGCTTATCTCTTTTATTATTATGGCTCCGTCTGCAACAAGGTCCCTTATATCTTGTTTTGTTATTGCTTCTTTTACTTCTGCCAATCTTTTTTGATTAAACAGAATTCTTGATTTTCCTACACCAAATGTTCTTTCTACAAGTTGTTTCTTTCCTTCTAATTTCATTTGCTGGCTCCTTGTTTTTTAGCTATTTTTGAGATGTTTTGAATTTCTAGGCCAAGTTCTCCTGCCCTTTTTATCAACTCCATCTTCTTTCTTGCTCCTAAAGTTCCGGAGAAA
>CAZWLX010000012.1:3799-10435 GCA_964634845.1 Candidatus Woesearchaeota archaeon
AGACTCTGAATTTTCCACTAGAACAGGATTCTTGTTTTTTATCTTTCCCCTTGTCTTTCTTGAAGTCTTATAGCCTACTGAAGGAGAGATAGGATAAGATTTTCTTTTTAGTCTCATCTTGCTGTGCCTTCCTTTAGGGCGTCTCCACTTTTGAATTTTCTTCCTGTTTTTCCCTATTTTGGAATGCCTTATAGATTCCTGCCTTATAAATTTCCTATTCATTTTCTACTCCTTTTAATCTAGATGGTTTTTCGACGATATAGATACCATCCTGAAAGACTCTTCTGTCTCTTCTCTTTATCTTGGTTGCTTTTTCAAAGTTAGTAGCAGTTTGCCCTGCAGCTTCCTTATTTTTAGAAGAAATTGTTATTTCCTGCCCTTTTACCTCGACATTTACGTCTGAAAGGATTTTTGCAGTTCTAGGGTTTTTCTCTCCTAAAAAATTATTTATTAGTAAATTTTCCCCTTCTACTTTTAAAGTTATCGGGAAGTGTACGTTTACGGCCTGCAGTTTATAAACAAATTTTTTATCTAATCCTGCAAATATATTTTTAATATGGGCTAAAAAAGACATGATTGTCTTTCTTTCTTTTTTAGTTGATTTTTTGCATGAAAGAACGATAAATTTCTCGTCTACTTTTACTTCTGCTTTTGGGAGGTTTACAATTCTGCTAATCTCTAAAGATCCTTTAACACACTTCAAAACCTTGTTCTCATAAGAACAGGATATCCCTTCAGGGATTTCTACTTTCTCAGTTATCTGGAATTTCATTAATACATGTAAGCAACTAAGCTCCCTCCGATTTTTTTATCTATTGCAGTCTGATGAGTCATTAGACCTTTCGATGTAGAGAGAATGAGAATTCCGATATTTCTTGCGGGAAGATACCTGCCAAGAAATTTATCTATCTTCTCAGAATGGACAACAAGCCTGGGTTTGATAGCTTGGCACCCATGCAGGATTCCTAATTCTATTTTTAAGCTTTTTTCAGAAACCTTGTAGTCTTTTACATATCCGTTTAACTTGGCTATTGCGAGAATAGAAATAAGCAGTTTTGAATAATCCTTTAAATCCAGACTTTTCTTTCTAGATCTTTTGGCATTCATCATCATATTGAGCGCATTTGCAACTATATCTTGTGTCATTTTAGCTGTATTTCTTAAATCCTATCTCCTCTGCTACCTCTCTGAAAGCCTGACGACACATGTTTATGCCGTATTGTTTAATGTGCCCACCGAATTGTCCTGTTCTTTCACAACGCCTCTTTGCCTTACCTGTTGTTCTTTCTTTTGGTTTATTGTGCCTCATAAACTTGGAAGCCTTTGCAGGTTTGTGCCTTATCTGTTTCAATACTTTTCGCCAATCGCTTGCTGTCATTTTAAACAAACTTAGTACTGAAGTTCTCCTCCATATATTTGATTATATCATCCTTAGAAACATATTGCTTAGTAGGAACATGCCCAGACTTTATCTTTTTTCTTTTCACTCTTAAACCTGCGCGAGCAAAAACAACAGTTACATTTAATCCTTTTGTTCCTAAATCTCTCTGGTATTCCATATCTGGAATTTCTATGTATTCTCTAATTCCAAAAGAAAAATGATTCTCAGAAACTTGCTTTTTGACTAATGTGTTATCTAATGCCCCTAAAAGCCTTCTTAGGATATTGAGAGCTTTTTCTTTTCTTAAGGTGACTCTAGTTCCTACTTCTAACTCGGGACGCACTCCGAAATCTGGAATTCTTTTATTTGAAGCAAGTATTTGTGCTTTCATTCCTGAAATTAATTCTAAGAGCTTTGCTGATTTTTTTAATTCATCATCCTTAGCTCCGCCACTAAGCAAGACTTTTTCTATGAAGATAGACCTCATTGAGTTTTCTTTACTCTCTTCTTTCTCTACTTGTTTTTGATTCATTATAGAACTGCTGCGTGACTCTTTGGCAAAGTCACTTCATCCTCCTTATCTTTGAACTTTATTTTTACCATGTTGTTTTCCACTGATTCTATCTTCCCTGTTTGCCCAGAATATTTTCCAGACATGACAAAAACAGATTTTCCTTTTTCAAAAGAAACATGAGAAGAAATCTTTCCGGATATATCGAGATAAACAGAATCTTGAACAGAAATAGGAGATTTTGTCAGAATGTTAGAACCATCGTGGAGATTTAGCTGAATAACTGAATTTTTTAGAAGTTTTTTGTTTTTTACCTTGCAAAGCCTTTTATTGGCAGATTTTGAATCAAGCTCTTGGAAGGAAAATCTTCCTGTTGGGAGAATTGTCAGAGAATAAGGCTTGTCTGCTTCAAAAACATTAAAAATTTTGATGCTTTCTCTGGGATTCTTGACAACCTTGCCATTTATCTTTAATAAACCTAAGTTAATTATTTTTTTTACCTCTGCTAATGTTCTAGCAAGTCCAAGCATGTCTCTTAAAGCTATAACAACTGGAACAGAGTTTTTTAGATGAGAGGAAGCTCTAGCTACATATTTTGTTCCTTTCCTTTTTATTGGTAATTTTGTGGTTGTTGTTTGCCTTTTCTGATACATCTTAGTTTCCTTTTGCTTTCTTCTCTGAATCTTTCTCCTTTGCTTTATTTACTAAATTCTTGCCAGCTCTTTCTAGAACTGATATTCTCTTTTTATCATCAAGGTTTAATTCGTGAATCTGTAAAACAGAAGGTGCAAAATTAACAGCGATTTTTGTTCCGTCTTTTTTTGACCTTGTTATTCCTTCAAGAATTATAAGAAGCTTGATATGATTTATAGAAGATACTTTAGCTCTTTTTTTCCTGAAAGAGCCTCGCATGATAAGTACCTCATCCCCTTTCCTGAGGGGAAGACTTCTCTTACCATACTTTTGTCTTAATGACTTTGATAAATTTGCGCTTAAAAACTTATGCTTTGTATGCAATGGAGCATTTGCTCTGTATTTTCTTTGTTTTCCAGGCCTTTTTGATACCTTCCATGATGTTGAAAATTTGCGTTTCATGCTGCTTGCGCCTCCATTTTTTCATATTTTAATTGTGTTATTTCTTCTCTCAATTCCGGAAACACATTATCTCTTAAATGAATATAAAATAGTTCTGCTGTAGGTCTGATTGCTACCTGGATCTGTTGATCTAAATCCCTACCTTTTCCTGCAATTCTTTCTATATCCTTTTCTGCAATAGAAATGTGGTGATCTCTGTCAACAGCATTTCCGTTTATTGAACCGTTCCCATTTTTTTTGTTTATTCTATAGGCCTTTGCGTATGCTTTGGCATTTGCTATGTGATATTCTATGGATTGAACTGCTTCAACAAAATGAGATAGAGAGAAGCTCATTGTGTTTCGTGATAATAATCGTGGTCTCGTAGGGATTTGTGGCAAGGCAGAAGGAAGCATTTGTTTCATCATAATACAAACTGGGCGATTTTGGCAACAGATGGCCAACGCTCCTGTACCTCCCTTGCTACTGGACCTTTAATCTGGGTTCCTTGAGGAGTTCCTTTTTCATCTTTTATAAGAGCAACAGAATTGTCTTCGAATGACACCCTTTCTCCTGTTTTTCTTTTGTAGAATTTTTTCTGCCTTATGATAACTGCATCATAGACTTTTCCTTTCATCTCTGGCTTTCCAGCCCTTACAGAAATTTTCACCCAATCTGCAACTTTAGCATATTGCTGAGTTCCTTTGGAAGTTTTCCCTCTTTTAACTCCGGTTATTCTAGCTATTCTTGCTCCACTATTATCTGCTACATGAACATTTGTTCCTATATTAAGTGCACGAGTTACTCTTGCGGTTATTGATTTCATGCTGCTTGTGTCTCCTTGTTATATACGGGCAAGGTTGTTACTATTGCCAAAACTCCAAGGTCTTGTAATCTTTCTCTCGCATGTTGAGAAAACCTATCTTTTAGATGTCTAACTGATAGAAGAGCATCCTCTGACATTTGATGATAATGAGTCATTGCCTTTCTTCTATTTGGATTTGTGTAATCGCGTTTTGCATCAAGATATCTACAAAAATATTTCATTGCGGATTCTAACGCTCTTCCTATTACTAACTCTTCTCTTCTTTCTTGATTCATTTTTCTTCTCCTTTAGATTTTTTCACAATTTCAATAACTATAGAATGAATTATTTTGCTTAGTGGACGACATTCTTGTACTTTTACAGTATCTCCGACTTCTATTTTATCATGAAGATTTGCAGGAAGATAAGAGTGGATTCTGGTCTTTTTCTTGTAGAAACGCTCGTATTTTTTAATTGGAACAGCTCTTTGAAATTCTATAACAACTCTTGTCGGGAACTTTTTGGTTACTATGCCCTCAAAAAACCTTCCTCTTGTTCCAACTACGATTCTCTCTGCCTTTTCTTTCTGTTTTTGTTTTTTCTCTGTCATCTTTCCCTTTCTTCGGATGCCTTTATTCAATCTGAGATTGACTCTTCTGAGAAACCAAGCTCAACCAGTGCCTGCCTAACATTCTTCTTATGGTCTCCTTGAAGTTCAATCGTGTTATCTTTTACCGTGCCACCGCAGGCCATCTTTTCCTTCAGGCTTTTTGCGATGCTTTTCAGATCAACTGTCCTGTCAAAACCACTAATAAGGGTTGCTTTTTTTCCATATCTCCTTATCGCTGTCGTGACAGTTATGTGCTGCTCGCCTTTTGCGATTTCTTCAAACACGTCTGAATCTGTCGGCAAACCGAACTCGTTTGAATTCATTGTTATTTATTTCTTTGTTTTCATCTCTGCTTTCGCAGGGCTGAATGTTTTTAGACGGGCAATCGCCCTTTTAATTTCTTTCGTTTTGGCACTTGTCTTATTTGCAGAGACATTTGCTTTTACTATCTCTGTTTTTAATTGTTGTAGTCTATCTTCTCTTTCCTTTTGAGTCATCTTCTTTATATCTGAAGTCTTTAGTATTGCCATCTTAATTTTTCTCCTTTGTCCTAGACTTTTTCTTAAGAGGTTTTGGGGTCTCTTCTATCTCTTCAAAAGAGACAGAAACTTTCCTCCTTAGTTCGTCATCTACAATGATTCTATCATGAATATGTGCGTCAGGTGCAAGAATGCTTATCTGTATTCCTACTACGCCCTGTATTGTTACTGCTTGTGCTTGTGCTCTGTCTACAACTTTTGCAGGGTCTCCTGTCTTCTTTAGATAACCCTGTGCAAATCTCCATCTTCTTGCTCTTTCGCTTGGAAGTTTTCCTGAAAGAACTATCTCTGTTCCCAAAGCTCCGGTTCTCATTATATCCTGAAGCATTCTATAAGCAATTACCTTGAATTTCAAAGACCCTCTTCTCTCTAAAAGCAGAGCGATTTCATCAGCAACTAATTGTGCATCAAGAAGAGGCTCGGTTATCTCCCTTATTTCTATGTGCGGATTATCAAGATGGAATCTTTTCTTCAGAGATCTTGTTAATTCTTCTATTCTTTCTCCTCTTCTTCCTATGACTAGTCCAGGTTTTGATGTGCTGACAATTATCTTCTCTCCTACAGGAGTATATTCTATAGACACGTTGCTGATTCTTCCTTTGCCTAGCTCTCTCTTTATGTATTCCTTGACGCCGAGTTCTTCTTTCTTAAATTTTACAAACTTTTTCTCTTCCATTTTACTCTTTCTCCTTTGGTGAATTTAATTCCTTTGCTATTAAATTTATGTTTGTTCTCTTTGCTTCTACGCTGTTTCTTCTTAATGGACGGTTTGCCCAAGATGCTGAAGCGATTTTGATTCTTGTTTTATCTAAATCCATCCCATTAGCAATTGCGTTTCCTTTTAATCCTTTTAACAGAGTAATCATAATCTTAGAAGCTTTCACAGGATAACGTCCAGACATAATCCTTCCTTTTCTATGAGGAATTTCTCCCTTGAAAGGAATAGGCCTTTTCATATCAACGACAGATTCTAAATCTGAGACTGCATTGTCTATATCTTTATTCTTTATGAAATTACAGATATACATAAAGTGCTTTTTGGAACCGTGCAGATTCATACCTCTGGCAAATGCTTCATATTTTTTTACCTTTAGTTTTTCATCTTTCTTTTCTTTTTGTTCTGGCTGTTTAACTTCTGATTTTTGAAGACTTTTCACATTTCCCAACTCTTTCTTTGACATTGTATTAATATCCTTGACATTCTTTTGAGATTCTTTTTTCTGCTCTTGCTGTTTCTTTTCTTTTTTATCTGATTCAGCAATTTCTTTATTCTCTATTTTCGTTTTTTCTTCTGCCATTTTATTTCTTCAAAGCCCTAGAGGATTTAGTTGCTCCTATTCCTGCACTACCGTGGTTTACTTTTGCTCTGGTCATTGCGAATTCCCCTAATCTGTGACCAATCATCTCTGTTGTTATTTCTACATCCTGAAAGATTCTTCCATTGTGAATTCCAATTGTTAAACCAACTAGTTGTGGGACGATAACTAAATCCCTTAAATGAGTCTTAATCTTCTTTTTCTTGGCGATTTTTTTCTCGCATCTTTTTATGAATTTCTCTATAACATCAAAGTTCCTTAGTATAGACCTTCTTGACCTTGAGGAAAGATGCTTTGCAGATTCTCTTACATCCAACTTTCTCAAATCTTCAAGGGATTTCCCTCTAAAGAAAACTTCTTTCTTCCTTATGTCAACTTCTTGTTTTGCCATTTTATCTCT
>CAZWLX010000013.1:0-10157 GCA_964634845.1 Candidatus Woesearchaeota archaeon
CTATTCCGAGAGCGATTAAACATCCTGCAGTTATAAACGGCATTGCAGGGTATGCCTTTTTTCTTTCTGAGAAGAATAACAATCCTGCGAGAGCAGCTGTTGCTCCTGCAGAAACTATAAGAGCCTGAATTATCCCAAAAAAAGAAAGTACAACGCCTGCAAGAATAAGAGGGAATACAACATCTCCTCCGCCAAGAAGAACTATTGGGATTTTTATCTTTTTCTGCTTTGCTTTTTTTGATTTAGACTTCATTTTATTGATTAAGTCTCTTGATTTTTTATCAATGTGCGGTATAAAGAACCCTGGAAATACCCTAACTTTCTCCATTTGGTATTTGGCCATTTTTTGCATGAATCCAACACGCCAAACAGCCCACATGTCATACAAAGAAATTAAAATTAAAAGAAGGACAACTGTCCAAAGGTTTAGTAGTGGAACAAATATTGCTGCTATCCCAGGATATATTAAAAGTTCTGTGAGATTATGAATAATTAGATTTCTTCCGAATACTTTCATTATAGAAAATGGCAGGGCGATGATTAAAGCGATTAAGGACGCATTGGGGATTTTTGCATTTGAGAGAAAAACATTTATTGCTATTCCGAGAGCCAGAGTAACTACAATGAAGAACCATATTCTAAGGAAGAGTTCTACTTTATATTTCATTAGAATCAATATAACAGAAACTGCAATGATTATAGAGATTAAAATTGATAAAAGATTTGTCTTTGGGTTTAGATCCTTCGGAGGCTCTGTTCCATAGGGAAGATTGTGAGAAGTTATGTTAATCAGATTTCCTGAATCATCAATAACTTGAGTTGTTTTGGCAGAATAAGAGTTTATTATGAAAAGCCCGATTAGTTGTGTTACTATGAACATTGCTAAAATTATCAAAATTATTTTTACTGGTTTTCCCATCTTATTTTAATCTTATAGTTTCAAGATTCTTTGGAACAACTGTTTCTACTCTGTTTGATTTATATAATGTAGAAGCCAAATCAAGACATTTAGATTGTTCTCCGTGATTAATTACTATTTTCTTTGGTTTTGGATTCATACGAGATACATACTGGAGTAATTCGTTTCTGCCGGAATGGGCAGATAATCCGTAAAGAGTTTCTACTTGCATATTCACGCTCAACTTTTCACTTCCAAAATCTTTCCCTAAAGAAACTTCTTTAGCTCCTTCTTTTACCTGTCTTCCTAGAGACCCAACTCCTTGATAACATCCAAAGACTATTAAATTCTTGGAGTTTTCCGCGAAGTTTCTGAAATACTCTACAGAAGCTCCTCCTACGAGCATTCCTGAAGTTGCAACAATGATACAAGGACCTCCCTCTATCACTTGTCTTCTCTCTGCTGAACTCCCAATTCTTTTGAAAGTATCTGAAATAAATGGATTATTGTCCTGAAAAATCTGGCTTCTGACACCAGAAGATAAGAAATCTGGATAGGCTGTGTGAATCGCATTGATATCCCAAATCATTCCATCTACATAAACAGGAACATTTGGAAGCTCTCCGCTTCTCATTGCAGATTCTATTCTCAGCATTGTCTCCTGCGCGTGTCCTAGACCTAATTCAGGAAGAAGAATTTTCCCTCCTCTTTCAATTGTCTGTTTAGCCAGATCTATGAATTTCTTTTCTGTTTCCTTTCTTGGAGGAAGAATGTCTGTCTTTAATCCGTATGTTGCTTCCATTTGCAAAGTTTCAATTCTGGGAAATCGGTTTACCGCAGGATCTAGAAGATGAGTTTTAGCATAGTTTGTGTCTCCGCTATAAACAAAATTATGAAGACCGTTTCCAATATTGATATGCGCTTGAGCAGAGCCAAGAACATGACCTGCATTGTAAAAAGTAATTCTAATGTCTGGAGTGATGTCTGTTACTTCTCCGTAATCTAGAGTAATAGAATGCCTTACCATTTCCTTGATGTCTTCTGCTCTATAAAGCGGAGATTCTGCATTTTTGTAAGCAACCCCTATTAAATCAAGTTGCAAAAGAGCGGCGATATCTCTTGTCGGAGCTGTTAGATAAACCGGGCCTCTGTATCCCATTTTGTATAAGTATGGAATTAGACCACAGTGATCTAGATGTGCGTGCGTTAAGATTATTGCATCTATTGAACTCAAATCCCCTATTTCTGAAACATCGAGATATGGAAATCTTTCTGTTCCTTCTGCCATTGCCGGATTGATTCCGCAATCAAGCAAGACCTTTGAATTTGGAGTATGCAAAAGCAAACATGAACGGCCAACTTGCCTTCCTCCGCCAAGATATGTCAAACGCACCCACATTTCCATTTTTTCCGGATTCCAATCCTTGTAAATTTTAGTTCCGATGTCATTTAAAAGCTTACGCCGATATGTGTTATTTGCGTAAAGAACAGAGCGGATTTTCTCTGTAATCTTAGAAGGAATTGCAGGGCTTCTCTGGACAGCAGGAAGCCAGAAGGTTGATTTTTTTATATCATAGAGAATAGATCCTTGCTTTCCTATTACAAGCCCTGGTTTTTTAGCTTCTATGACAACAATAGAACGCTGAACATCAAAGATAATATTAGTTATCTCTGCTTCTTCAGGAACAAGCGCCCTTATTGTTCTTTCTGTATCTGACTCTGAAGCTAGAATCTTTTTGTCTGCCCTTAATTCGATACGTTTCTTTATTCTGTCTACTATTTCTCTTATTTTTGATTCTCCTTCTCTAAAAAATTCCTTGTCTTCTGTATAAAGAACTATATTCGCTCCTTCAAAAACTGCTGTGCTTACTGCTCTTGGAAGCTCTTCCTTAATACTTTTTAATATATCTGCCATTTTCTCTATTTGAAGAATAATTTACTTATACTGTGGCACAACTTCTTCAGAAACTACATGAGATATATCGTTTTTCTTTATAGTGTAAACATCTATTCCTTGTCCCACAGACGGGTCTCTTTTCATTGAGGCCTTAATACATTTTTTTGCTAACTCTACTCCTTCCTTTAGGCTTATCCCTGGCTTAAACTCTGAATCTAATATGGGGTGTGCTTGCATTATTCCTGCTCCGCTTGCTGCATATCCTTCTTCTTTTTTTAAAAGACCGTCTGGAGAAATATCATACAAATACACTCCGTTATCATCATATCCTGAAAGTAAGAAATGCGCAATATTTGGGATCATTGAGGGAGTTCTTATGTTGTGATAAACAACATTAGAAAGAAATCCTGCTGCTTCTGGAACAGAGATTTTTTCTCTCGTCTTCAGCTCTTTTAATCTGAACTCTGCTCTCAAAAGCTCTAATACTCTATTGGCATCTGAAGCTGTTCCAGCCATTGTTGCGATGATTCTATCGTTTATTTTTATTATTTTATTCAATTGTCCTGCTAAATAAGAAACTCCTCCTGAAGCAGACCCAAATGAAACTCTTCTATCTGCTGCTAATACTATT
Organism: Candidatus Woesearchaeota archaeon; assembly: GCA_964634845.1. Classification (GTDB taxonomy): domain Archaea; phylum Nanobdellota; class Nanobdellia; order Pacearchaeales; family GW2011-AR1; genus ARS1309. The sequence goes on from CAZWLX010000013.1 coordinate 3,427, forward strand.
CCCTCTTTGCAAACAATTCCGAGCGTTAAAGTTCCTGTCTTTGTAAGGAGCTTGGAGATTTCTTCTGTTTCCATTTTATTAACTTTAGAAATAACCAGTGATTCACCAGTCAGAATACCTACAAATCAATGTTATTTAAAGTTTTCTGATTGGGATTTAAGACACTGGAGGACTCTAAATCGCTTATAATAGAGCGGTCGTTTTCTTTTCTTACCCTTAATATATCGTCTACGAAAGACTCTATTTTTTGTTCGTGGCTGACAATTATCAACTGGGGGGCGTTTAAGTCTAGCAACACATCACGCATCTTGTCTATTTGAGACTCTGAAAACCCGTCTGTTGGCTCGTCAAGAATTATAAGGTCTCTTGTTTGAAGTTTGCTGTGGATGGAATTTATCGTCTGATTAAGAGCTAAGCGATATGCCAAAGCTATCGCTGTTTTCTCTCCTCCTGAAAGAAATTCATAGGACATTTCTGTTTCGCCATGTAAAATCACTGGCGTAAAAGATTCATCTACTTGTATATGCAAAGAGTCTGAATAAACCAACATCTCAAACCATTTTGCAAACAGTTTAGAGAACTCCAACCTTAAACTTATCAGAACATTTCTTTCTATAAATTCTATCAGAGATAAGAATTTCTTGGAAAGCCAGGCTTGAAGATCTATTAAGTTGGCAAGTTTCTTTTTGGACTCGATTTTATCTTTGATTCTTAATTCTAATCTTTGTATCTCTTTTCCTGTCATTTCCGATTCTTTCCTTAGCTCTACGAAGTCCATTTCTTCTTTTTTTTCTTCTGCTAGAGCAATTTTAAGATGCTCTTTGTTTTCTTTTTCTGAGGCATCTATTTCTGAGAAAGATGAAAGGCTTTCTTTCAGGCTTTGCAAAGCTTTCTCTATTAGAGATTCTTCTTCCTTTAGAGTTTCAGCCAGACTTTTTATTTGTTCTAATTTTTGCCCAGCTTTTTTAAAATATTCTAAACTTGATTTTGAGACTTCTGATTTTATTTTTTCATCTTCCAGATTTTGTTTTTCTATTTTCTTATTTCGAATTATGACAGAAATATCTGCTCTTCTCTTTTCAAGTTCAGATATCTGCCTTCTGATAATTAAGAGAGAAGATTCTGTTTCATTTAGAATATTGTGTTTGTGAGACTCTGGAACGTCTTGAAGACAGGTTGGACAGATATCTATCTTGAAAATCCTGCTTTTCTTTGCTAAGTTTTCCTGCTGAGATTTTTCCAATGCAGAGATATTTGAGCAAATTTCCACATATTGAGAATTAAAAGACTCCATCTCTTCTTCGAGATATTTTATTTTCTTTAAGATAGTGTCGAGTGTTGCCTGATCAAATTTTATATAATCTTCTGAGAGAGACCTTTCTAGTTCTGCGGATTCTTTTGTCAGAGCAGAAAGACTTTCTAACTTTGCCCTAAGAAGGATTTTTGTCTTTGCTATTTCTCTTTCTATTTCTTCTTTTTCTTTTAAATGGGCTTTTATCTTGCTTAATTCCGCCTCTAAAGATTCTCTTTTTCTTATTTTCTCCTGAAGAATTGATTCTTTTTGTTTAATTTTAATCTGTATTTCCCCGAGAAAAGACTTTTTAGAAGCCAGAGAAGAAACTTCTTCGTCAATAGAGCTTATCTGGCCCTGCAGGAACTTTCCTTCTTCCTTTAAATGATTTTCCAATAGGAGTAAATTCTCTCTAATTCTTTTATATTTCTCTACGCCGAATATGTGTCTGATTATATTTAATCTTGTTTCTTTATCTTCAAGGATAATTTGCTTCATCTGCTCTTGAGGGGTAAAAACAGTATATCTGTAAAGAAGGTTGTTCTTCTTGATAAATTCAGGAGGATAGCCTAAAACTTCCAAGATTTTTGTTTTTATTTCTGTTGTTGAGGACTCAAACTTCTCTCCGTCAATCGTGACTGCAGAATACTCGCTACTTACTCCTTTTCCAGATCTCTTTAATTTGCGCTCTATCAGAACTTGTTTGTCTTGGACTTCTATTTCTAGGGATACAAACCCTGAATCTGCCTCGTTTCTCAATAGCGCAGAGCCTTTTTGACCAGGTTGTAAACCAAATAATGCATACTCTACTGCAAGCAAAATAGAAGATTTTCCAGAACCTATATCTCCTGAAAGCAACAGAGACCTATCTGGAAAATTTATTTCTTCAGATTCATAAGACCTGATATTCTCTATTTTTATCTTTTTTAATTTCATATCTTGAGTATCTTTCCTGTTTCTGAGATTAATCTCTCTTCAAAGATAGAAGATTTTTCATCATCCAGCTTGTCTATTTGCAATGCCCTCATTAAAGGATGGATAAGGGAGTTGAATTTGTTTGGGTTTGACTCTTGAAACTTTTTCACAATTGAATCTTCCATGTCTTCTGAGCTTAGAGGGTTTACATGGAGTTCTTTCTCTTCAACATGGAGCTTGGAAGTGCTCTTTAAAAAACAAAAAGCTTTTTTTTGCTTTACTAATCTTTCTACTTTTTTAAGACTGATATCTGACAATGTTCCCTGCTCCACAATCCCAAATAGTTTTAGTATCACTATTTTATCCTCTAAATTCTCTTTTTCCAGAAATGGAACAATATTGTCTTCGATATTAAGAGTGTTTCTTACCTCTAAATTTAAGACATAAACTTCTTTTATTTTTATCTCTTTTTTTTGCAATGTTCCATTGTTAAAGATGAAAAATGTTCCATATTTTAATTCTTCTAACTCAAGAATATTATTTGGAAATGTCGGACCTGGGTAAACTCTTCCTGATTTAGCATAACTTGCGTGCAAATGTCCTAGAGCCAGATAGTCAACATTTGGAAGAGTATCTTGGTCTACGGATTTAATCAGTGGATTTCTTACAGCGTCTTTTATTGCGGTATGGAGCATTAGGATTTTAAATAATCCTGGAGAGTCTTCCAACTTTATCTTTTTTATCTCGTCAACTTCAAGTCCTGCTTTTTTACCAGGGTATCCATAAATTGCCGCCCCTTTGTAGAGGGTAGGTTCTAAAACTATTTTCCCATTTTTTTCTGCATATAAGGAAACATTTTTGCAAAAGCCTGCTTTTTCCAGAACTTCCAGAAATGTCTTTCCAGATACAGAATAATCATGACTTCCTGCAATAATAAAAACCGGGATTCTTGCTTCTTTTATCTTTCTAAACTCCTGAAAAGCCTGCTTTAAGATGTCTATTGGAGGATAAGAAGAATCAAATAAATCTCCAGCGATTAAAACGAAATCGACGGATTCCTTGATACATTCTGACAAAGCAAACTGAAAACTCTCGAAATTTAAATTTCTCAATTCTGGAATTGTCCAAGAGCCTAGATGGCAGTCTGCCAAGTGTGCGAATTTCATATTTATCCAAGAAATTAGGGTTTATTTATAGATTATTGTATTGAAATTAATTACAAGAAACTTTTTGTTTGACTACTGACTTTTCACATACTGCTAGCTCTCCTTCATCTGTGTAAATAGAAGGCTGAACCTCTAAAGTGTAACCTTCTCCCACGATTATATCTGCAGAGACTGCCGTCGGAATAGAGATTGTTTCTCCGGGCTTTATCTCTGTTTCATTAAAGTAGTCTATTATTGCTTTGATTGTTCTTTCTGGTTCTCTAAATCTAACATAGACTGCATCTACTGTGAAAAAGCCTTTGTTTACCAAAATGAGAGACACTTCTCCTGGACTTCCTTGGTCTGATGCAGAGCAAGAAACATTTTGTACTGCTATATTCACTTCTGATGGGCATTCAGGGGTCTGAAATTTTGGGATATACACTTTAAGAAAACTAAATACAATTAAGACCAAAGCCACGGAGATGATTATTAATAAGGTATAAGACACTACTTCGCTGATTCCTTTTTTTGATTTAAAATGCAACAATTTCTTCTCCATCCTTCTCTCTCTTTAGAATAATATAAATGCTTTGGCCTTCTTGTATCTTTTCATTGACTGTTGTTTTATCATTTAACTTTATTTCTACGTTTCCAAATTCATCAGGACTTAATTTGCCCTTTTTTCCTTTTATTGAACTGATTTCCTGCTCTATAGGGACATTTGTTCCAAAGTCTATGCCGACTCCACCTGACCTTTCCCTGTCAAATTGGATAAACATTAATTCTTCTCTATCTCCGTATAAAACAAGAATTGTGCTTTCTGGATTTGCTTTTGAATAATTGGCAATCAAAGATTCTATGTTCTTCCCAATTTCTTCTTTGTTTTTTGTGTAGATGCCATGATCTAGAACTTGAGCTCCTTCAAAAACTATTTCTTTTGATAAATCATAAGTTCTTACATCTTCTCCTGAAGAAGAAGCAACATTGTAGATTGCTCTTGCACTAATTAAAAGAGTGATTATTACTAAAGCAGCTATCAAAAAAAATTGTCCTCTTTTATTCATTCTCTTTTTATTCATAATATCTTGAAGAAAATTGGCTTTTAATAGTTTACTTGAAAAGTGTAGACAGGGAGATTGCTTGGTTTTAGTAAACAGAACATCTCTTACCTTTCTCGGTTCTGCAACCCTGAAAGCACCATACTTCCCACTTAGGGCTGCTCCGATCAAGGCCTGACCCGTTTCATAGGAGTACGATCGAACAGGACAAAACGTCAACGTCCGGCAAAAGGTCTGAATACTTAGACCTCACGCACTCCTTTAAGCTCACTTAAAGCCCGCTAGTGAATGGCGTAGGGCTAACACGCCAGCTCGTCTACTATTTTGGGAGAAAAAGAGAGTTTAAAAGGCTTTTGGAATTTGTAAAACAAATAACTATTTGCCATTGATTTGGTCTTTGATTTTCTCAATGTCTTTAGAGACCTTTTTGTCTTTTCTATTAGATTGGCCGTTTCTTTTTGAAATGAGAAGAACTAAGAACACTACTAAGACTAAGGTCAATACAAACCCGCTTCCTAAGAGAATTGCCTCTATTTCCATTTAAGTAATCAAAGGAAGACATATTTAAACCTTATTATATAGAATTACATTTTTTCTAGAACTGTAATTCCTAGTAAAGAAAGAGAGTTCTTGAGAGTTTGAGCAAATGCTGAAACTAGGGCGAGCCTGAAATCTTCTGATTCAGAGCCGATAACTTTCTCAGAGTGGTAGAATTCGTTGAATTTTTGAGCTATTGAATAAGAATAATTTGCCAAGATATTGGGAGAATAAGACTTATATGCTGAAGAAACGATTTCTGGAAAACTGGATAATAGAAGGATTATCGACTTCTCAGAATCTGACAAATTGACAGGTTTTATTTTCCCTTTCCCAGGTTTTACTTTTCTGAGAATTGATTTCGCTCTGGCATAAGTATAAAGCAGATAAGGACCTGTATTTCCTTCAAAAGATAATGCTTCTTCTTTGTCAAAGATGATTACTTTATTTTGGTCTTGCTTTAGCATTGAATATTTTAATGCCGAGATTGCAATTGTTAAAGCTCTCTTTTCTAATTCTTTTTTTGGGAGAGATTCTCTTCTTTTAATCTCTGATTTTGCATAATCAACAAGTTCTTTCTTGAATTCTGAATATAAGATATTATCTCCTGTTCTTGAAGACATTTTTCCAGTAGGAAGACGCACTAGATTGTAGGAAACATGGTGAAATTTTTTAGCGTCTCTTATGTTCATTATTTCAAGAGTTTTTAAGAGTTGTTTCATGTGAAGATCCTGTTCACTGGCAACAAAATACAGGTATGAATCTGATTTTGCTTCTTTAATTTTTCTTTCTGCGAGAGCCAGATCTTTTGCAGAATAAAGAACAGTTCCATCTTTTCTTAATAATACCCAAACGCCCAGACCATATTTATCGAGTCTTATGATTGTCGCTTCTTCTGATATCTCTGCAATATTTTTCTTTACTAATTCTTCTGATATCTCTCTTGCTCTCTTTTCTAACTCTGATTCAAAATAATATTTATCAAAAAACGTGTTTAACTCTTTGTAAATTACTTCCAAGGAGTCAAGAGAAAGTTTTTTTTTTTTTTTCCAGATGATTTTTAATGATTTATCTTCTCCTGATTCAAGTTTTCTGTTTATCTCTTCAACTTCTTCCTGAAATTTAGGATTTGAGGATAATGTCTTTACCGCATCTACGTAGATTGATGCTATCCATTTTTCTTCTTTTCTTGGTTTTTCTTTTGGATGGAATTTTTTATAACACCATACCCATTTAGCAACGTGCATTCCTGTATCTCCTTGATAATTTACTCGAATTGCTTTATCTCCTGAGAAATCGGTTATTCTTGCAATACTTTCTCCTAATGAAGTTCCTCTAACATGACCTATGTGAAAGGCCTTGTGAGTATTTGCTTGAGAAAATTCTATCATTACTCTTTGTTTTTTTGATTTTGTCCTTGAGCCATACTTTTCTCTTTTTTTTAGAATATCTGAGAGAACAAATTGAGCAACTAGGGTTTTATTAAGAAAGAAATTAACATAGGGGCCTGCTGCTTTGACAGATTCAAAGCCTTTAGAACTAATTTTTTTAGACAATTCTCTTGCTATTTCTACTGGGTTCTTTTTTTCCTTTTTCGCTAAAATAAAGCAAGGAAAAGCATAGTCTCCTAACTCTGGAGAAGGGGGAACTTCAATTAGGTTTTCTATCTCTTTTGCAGACAATTTTGTTGCAGATACTAGTGCTTTGACTACTTGAGATCTCATATTTAGAAAAAAGAGAGATAATTAACAAGACTAAAGAAATAAAGGACTTAATTGAGGT
>CAZWLX010000014.1:0-5732 GCA_964634845.1 Candidatus Woesearchaeota archaeon
TCCTGTATTTGAGAACCAAGAGCAAGAGCTTTTTGTTTTTCCAAATTTGTGTGGAGAAATATGCTATCAGTGTCGGAATAAATAACTGAAAATTTGTATTCTTTTTCAATTTCTTTTGCTGTCAATTGAATTATTTGTCTTGCAAAGGCAGTTATAGAGCTCGCCATATCAAAGTTGAAGTAACGACAATTTGGACTTGCCAAGACACCCCAGAAAGAATTCATGATTATTTTTATTGCATACGAAGATAATTCCTTTTTTTGCGCTTTTGCATTTTCTCTTGCTTTATGAAGTTTTGTTATAATGTCTGGCAGAATTCCATTTTGATTTTTAAAATAGGCTTTGTTTGGAGTTTCTATGTATTTTACATTTTTAGAAGGTTTTTTTTCTAACAATGAAGAGGGGTCTATGTTAAATGTTTTCAATATTGAAGGATAAAGGGATTTGAAGTCTAAGATTAAAACAGAATGATATATTCCTGGAATAGAGTCTTTGACATATCCTCCTGTTATTTTCTCTGGTTTTTGAACATAAACAGAAGTTGGAGAGACAAGACCGCGAGCATTGGCTTCTCTTATATAAAGAGAATCAAAAGCAGCTATTGATGCTGTTTGGCGGTCTATTGGAAGACCTGTAAGTTGAGAGCGTTCTATTGCTAAATCAATTAAATGTGTTTTTTCAAGAATTTCATAAACGAGCTGACAATCCAGAAGATTATAATCTGCAAGAGCTTGGTGAGATTTCTCTGTATTTGTTTTGTAGAGAGAAACTATTTCTTCATGACGGGATTTTCCTTTTATTAGTTTTCCTTTTTTTAACAGTGATTGCGAGACATCTTCTAATGTGTATGATTCAAAATTTGCATGCTTTATTGTTGGGGCTTCTTTTATGAAAGGGTCTCTTATTAAATTTAAAGCGTCTATTGCTTGTCTTCCTGGAATGTCTGCTGAACTGCTTCTAAAGAAATTTGATTCTATTCTTAATCTTACAGATGAATTGTTTCTTCCTAAATCAAAAGGAATTTTATGCTTTTCAAATAGAATTTTTAAATTTGGCAAGTCAAAGTCAATAAAATTCCAGCCTGTTATTATATCAGGATCTAGGGATATAATTTCTTCTTTGAATTTTTCTAAGCATTGAGCTTCAGAGGTACAAGAGAGCACATTTTTTAATTTGTGTTTTGTTACCATGAAGACTTTTGATAATTTTTCAGAATGAATGCCTATACATGTTAAATTTCCTTTATCATCCCATTCAGTATCTATTGAAGCAATAACAAGAGCTGGCTTGAATTCTGTTTTTGGAGATGAGATTTTTGGATTTTGATAGATACGATTTATTTTTTCAGAGCTTTCATAATGTTCTTTATCAGATATTTCTATATTTCCTAAAATGTTGTTATCCATGAGAAAACGGTAATGGGGTTTTATATCTGCTTCATATGTATCAACTAATTTGTGGATTGCTTTGTAAAGATTGTTTAATTCAGTTTGATTTTGAGAAGAAATTTTTGTTACATTTTCATCTTTGAATGTTTTTAATTTAGTGTCTTCTGTTTTGAATTTCTTTAAATATTTTGATATTTTCTTTATGTCAGAGGTTTTAACATAAAAATATGGGGTGAATTCATGAATTGAGACAAAGGATTCTCCTGATTCAAGCTTTCCAAATAAATGTATTTGTGTTTTGTTGTCAGAGTTTTCATATGTTGGATAAATTATAAAGCCATTCATGTTTTGAATAGGGAAATTAGATTTATAAGATGTTGGGTTTCAAGGTTATTATAGATGAATTAATGTAATTTATTTACTAACTAGGGGTGAAGAAGCAAAGATTTAAAAGCTTGGATTTAGAGGGATTTTTATGGATGCACAAATGATGTTTGCAGATTTGGGAGAAGCGACTGAAACAGGGATAGTTGTTTTTAATAGAGATGTTGCCACACCAAAGAATTGGGGAATCACTCTTAAAGCTATTAACGGAATAGGTTATGGACAATTAGAAACTTTGTTCTATGGAACTCGTAATCTTATTGTTCCCGATACTATGCTTACAATAATGAGTGGAATGGAAGTTCTTTCTAAGTATTACGCTGCTGGAAGTTTGAAGAGATATAACGATCATTTGGATAGACTTGATTTACCAAGAGATTTTTTTGGTCTTGTAGAAAGAATGGATATGGAAGCAGATAGAAATATTAGAGTTCCTATAAGATTTAGAATAGGATTTCCTGCTTCTTCTTATGAATTAAGAGAGAGATTTGGAGGGTTAAGTGAGGGGGATAGAGCGGCTTTTGTTACATCTTTCTTTTCTAAATATGTGCCTTCTTTGAGGGAAGAACCTTCAAATCCTGAAGCATTTTATGATCCTAATTGCGATGGTTATAATAAGGGGATTTATGCAAAAAGAATTCTTGATTTTCTTAAGGGAAGATGGGAAGCAAGTAGATAGATATTTAACTTTCTTTGTTTAATCATTTTTATGGGATTACAAATAGGAGATATTGTTGCAAGGAAAAGCTTGGAATTTAAAGACTTAAAAGGCAAAGTTATTGCTGTTGATGCTTTTAATGCAATATATCAGTTTTTGAGTTCTATTAGACAGCCAGATGGGACTCCTTTAATGGATAATCATAGAAGGACAACAAGTCATTTGTCAGGACTTTTTTATAGAAATATTGCTTTGTTAAGCGAAGGGATAAAATTAATTTATGTTTTTGATGGAACAAGTCATGAGTTAAAGAATAAGACAAAGGAAAATAGGAGAGAAGCAAAAGACAAGGCAATGGCAAAGTTTGAAGAGGCAAAAGATGAAGAAGATATAGATGCAATGGGAAAATATGCAAAGCAGATTGGTGTTTTAGATTCTGAGAAAATAGAGGAGAGCAAGGAATTATTAAAAGCAATGGGTGTTGCTGTTGTGCAAGCTCCTGGAGAAGGAGAAATGCAGGCTGCTCAACTTGTGAAAGATGGAGAAGCTTATGCTGTTGCAAGCCAAGATTATGATGCTCTTGTTGTCGGAGCTGATAAATTAATACAGAACTTAACTCTTGCAAGAAAAAGAAGACTTGGAAATGGAACTTATGTTATGATTTCTCCTGAATTGATTGAATATAAAAAAGTTTTGCAGGATTTGGGATTGGACAGGGATCAGTTAATATCTCTTGCTATTTTAGTTGGAACTGATTTTAATCCAAAAGGAGTTTCTGGAATAGGACCTAAGAAGGCTCTTGCACTTGTTAAACAAAAAAAATATCCTGCTATTATCTTTAAAGAGTTAGAAGAGCAAGGAAAACTGAATTTTAATTGGCAGGATGTGTTTGAGATTTTTAAGAAGCCAGATGTTATGAAAGAGAAAATTGTTTTTCCTAAATTGAATGAAGATAAAATAAAAGAGATTTTAGTTGAAAAGCATGATTTTTCTTTAGAAAGAGTTGAAAAACAATTGGAGAAGTTGCACATGGTTAAGAAACAGAGTGAGCAGAGTACTTTGTTTTAGTTGTTATTGCTGCTGTTCTGTTTTTACATGCAGAAGGTTTAAATATATGTTTTATCTTTTTAATGAATGAAAGGTGGTGGATGGATTGTTGCTCTTTTGTATTTGATTTTGGCTGTTTATTTTATTAATATTCCTTTTGTTTTCCTAGAAGTTCCAGAAGTTTTGAAATCATTTGAAAAATGGATTATGCTCGCAGGAGGAGTTTTTTTGCTTTACGGACTATATACTTTTCTTTCCTTAGGCAGATATACTTCAAGGGAGAAGCTTGTTAACTACAAAGTTTAAAAGTTCTGATATTTTATATTAATATGACAAACTATGATTTAATTGGAAATATAGCTCTTTTTAAATTTCCAGATGGATTTAAGATAAAGGAAAAGAAGAAGTTTGCTAAGAGTTTTCTTGAGAAGCATAGAGCTATAAGAACTGTTCTTGAGAAAAAAGAAAAGTTTTCCGGAAGGCTTAGAACTTTAAAGACAAGGTATCTTGCAGGAGAAAATACAAAAGAAGCTTTGTATAAAGAGAATTCATGTGAATTTAGATTTAATATAGATACTTGCTATTTCTCAACAAGACTTAATTCAGAAAGAAAAGAAATAGCTCTGCAAGTAAAAAAAGGAGAGAGAGTTTTAGTTATGTTTGCAGGTGTTGCCCCTTATTCTATTGTTATTGCAAAGCACAGCAAGGCTAAAGAAGTTGTTAGTATTGAATTATCCAGAGAATGTAGCAAATATGCTAAAGAAAATGTAAGGAGAAATAAAGTTTTGGATAGAGTTCAAATAGTACAAGGAGATGTGAGAAAGAAAATTGGGAAAGGAAAAGAGATTGATTTCAAATTTGACAGGATTGTTATGGCTAGACCAAATTTATCAGATGATTTTTTAGATGTTGCTTTTCAAGTTTGTAAAAAAGGAACAATTATTCATTATTATGGATTTTATCATGAGCTTGAATTTAAGGCAGGGGTTTTAGATGCTTTAATTGAAGATAAAGCTAAAAAGTCTGGGAAGAAGATTAAAATTCTTAAGAAGAAAAGGGCAGGGGATATTGCTCCTTATAAGTTTAGGTATAGAGTAGACTTTGAAGTGATGAATTAAGTTCTCACTCTTCCTTCTCTTTCAGCTCTTTCATCGATCGCTCTTTCTGATATCTGTTGTTCGCGCATACTCATAGCAACCATTATCCGGAAGTCTAACCAGACCTCACTTTCAGAGCAATATGGGAGGCTATCCCTGTAATCTCTAAGAGCTGATAAAGTTTTGTTATAGATCTTATCGTATGCTTCTCTTTTAGGGTCGCCCATTTTTGGAGGAAGACAACTAATAATATCTAATCTATGCTGAATTCCTTCTTGATCTCTTACTTTTATTGCTCTTATCTCTTCAGGTGTTAGGGGGTTATAATCTTGATTTTCTGGAGTAGGTTTTCTCTCGAGAACCCAGGTATTTAAAGGCGCCATTTTGTTATCCTCTCCAAGTGCCATTCTTTTGCTATGTGTTATTATTGCTGATTCCTTTACCATAATCAAAATTTTTTTAAGTGTATTTAAATTTTATCGTGTTCAAATCTTTAGTCTTGCTTTAACTGCAGTAGGTGCTTCTCCTCCGTGCCAGGTGAATCTTGGGCGGACACGGATTGGATAAAGTCTTTCTGAATTGTCATCTAAAATTATTGCAGAGCCTTTTAGCGGAGGGAGATCATTTAATGATTTTTTTATGTTTTCTAAGAGATAAGATTGCATTATCTCATTTAAAGCTTCGATATCTGGTTTTGAAGTTACTTTATGACTTATTACTATATCTGATTGAGTCATGACATCTTTATGGATTTGACCTGGCTGTTGTGTGGCGAGGACAAGAGAAATTCCAGGTTGACGACCTTCTCTTAATAATTGGATTAAAGCAGAGGTTGCAGGTGTGTTGCCTTCTCTTGGAAGAAACTCATGCGCCTCATCAATAAATATCCATACAAGAGGAGAATCTCTGGAGCTAGAGCTGGAGATGTTTTGATATCCGTGTTGTATCGCATCTATCTCTTCTTTTTTTCTTGAGTCAAGGCGTTGTTGGAATATTTTTCTGGATATTAAAGAAATGACAAGGGCCCGGATATTAAATTGACTTGTAGAGCTGTAGACAGAGACATCTAGAATTGTTGTTTTTCCAGCGTTTACTAGGTCAGAAACTTGTGTGCCTGACTCTGACCTAGAGAAAATTCCCCATGAGTCTGCTGCACTG
>CAZWLX010000014.1:5742-9877 GCA_964634845.1 Candidatus Woesearchaeota archaeon
TCTATCTCTGTTTGATACAAGTCAAACGTTTCATCAAACGTAATTTGTTTTTCTTCATATTCTTGGGATTTTCCTTCTGGAAGAAAGACTTTAACAGGAAGTTCTTTTGGAGAGAGATTCCAAGATTTTAGCAATGAAGAGTCTTTCTCATTTTTGTATTTCATTGTCCAGAATATTCCCATTGTGTCAAATATTAGCGAGGCGATATTTTTTGATTCTTCAGAAGGAAGGTTTGCCAGAGATTCTGCTATTGCTCCTATTGTATAACTGTTATGAACTATTATATCATTTGCTACGAAGTTGTGATTCTTTGGAACGCTAATATCATAAACTGTGAATTCTCCTTCTAATAATTCTATTGTTGTTATTTCATCCCAAAATATATCTGACTGTGCTAAAAGTATTAAAGGATTATTTTTTTCCACTTCTGCTATCTGTTGTAAGGTTTGTCTTGAGGGGGAATAGTGGATTCTTTCTCTCATAGCTTTCGGATGAGCGTAACTTAAAGCTCTGCCTACCACCGCCCAATTAGTTGGTTTGTATAGTTCCCAAACTTCTTTTGGTATGGTGTCGATATTAGGATTTTTTATTTTCAAAGATATCTCTTTTTTAGCAATATCTTGTCTTTCTTCTTTTACGCCAAAAAAACCAATATTTTCTATAAATTTTACAACATTTTCTTCGTTTAGAACTAGTTCAAATGATTTGAATTTTTTCCCATTTAGATTGTTAGTTTTCTCTCTTAATTTTGATAATATCTCAAATCTTAATAAAATGTTTTGAATTTGTCTTATTAACTTTTCTGATGACGAAGCGTAAGATATTTGCCAGTAATTATTACTTTTATATATACTTCCATCACAACTGAATAGTCTATTTAGAAATAGTGAGATATCTTCTTTTTTTAGTTGCATAATATTTTGTGATAAATATTTCTCTGTTGCTAAAAGACCAAACAATTCTTCTCTTTCTATTAGCTCTCTTATACTTCTTTTTTTATGAATATTTTTGTTTTCTTTCGTAAATTGACCCCTTTCATTTCTTTTACTGTTTGTTTCAATTATTTTATTTTTCCATAAGGGGCTTGAAATTCTGTAATGGTTTTCTTTTTCTTTGATTAATTCTAGAGTACTATCAAAGATTTTAAGAGAGTTTCTAAATTCATTTACAATCCTATCATCTGAATTTGAGAATAGAACAATTTTCTTAGTATGCCCTTCTGCAGTCAGATATGATAGTAATTTTACCTCATGTTCTGGAATTTCTTTATTGCCAAATACTGGTAAAACCCTTGGGGTTGCTATTCTGCTACCAATTCCAAGTTTTCGTGTTTCTTGCCAGCCCTTTATTGTCAATAACGGATGTTCAGGAGTTAGTTTAATCTCTTTTCCGCTTCTTAACTTTATTCTTAGAAGCTGGTTTACTTTTCGTGAAAAGAAGTCTGATTTTTCCGATTTTTCCATTTTTAATCTTTCGTTTAAGGAAATTACTTTTTCTTTGTTATTTTCTAAATCTTTTATAGGGATTTGTTTTCCATCAGCTAGAGTTATGAGGGTGTCCTCGTGAAGGCACTTCCCACTTCCTCTCTTCCCAGAAACTAAAATTACATGACTTCTTGCAATGTCTAACAAAACCGGATTTGATAAAGAAGTATATGTCCCCATTTTCACATATGTTTTTCCTAAATTAATTAATCCAGAGTTTTGAAAAGCTTCTTTGTCTGATTCATCACGACCAATTACGACATCATAAGGCATGATTGCAGAAAGACAAGACATTTAATAAATGTTTTTGAAGGGTTGGAAAAGTATATAAACGAATGTTTATAAGTTTGGAAATGACAGAGAGCAAAAAGTCAGATGTTATTGAGATTCCCATCGGTAAATTAGGGCTTGGAAATATCAGGAAGAATCCCTGGATTTTGACTACTCTTATTTTTGGAGTCTTGTTATTGATTCTTCTGATTGTGAATGGAGGAAGCAGCGCAGAAATTAGCCAGGAAAGAGCTGCTGACAATCTTATTAGTTTTATTGATGCGCAAGGACAAGGAGGAGTTGATTTAGTTTCTACATCTAGGCAAGGAGGTCTATACGAAGTTATTGTTAGTTCAGGAGGACAAGAAGTTCCTATTTATGTTACATTAGACGGAAAGTTTGCTTTTTTGGCTGATGATGCTATTCCGATTATTAATGCTGATTCTGGAGTAGGACAAGATGCAGAGAGTGTTGATAGTGAAGATGTTGGGCAGATTAATTTGGGAGATAGCCCTATAAAAGGAAATGCCAATGCACCTGTTGTTTTAGTTGAGTTTTCTGATTATCAATGTCCATTTTGCAGAAGTTTTTGGAGTGGGGCATTGCCTTTGATACAGCAGAATTATATTGATACTGGAAAAGTTAAATTAGTGTATAAAGACTTTCCATTGAATAGTATTCATCCTCAAGCTCAGAAAGCTGCAGAAGCTGCAAGATGCGTTGGAGAGCAGAAGGGAGATGCAGGATATTATCAAATGCATGACTTGCTTTTTGAAAATCAAAATGATTTGAGCGTTGCTAATCTGAAAAAGTTGGCTTTGAAGACAGGAGTCAGCACAGGCACTTTTAACAATTGTCTTGATTCTGGAAAATATGCCTCTGAAGTAAACGCTGATTTGGCTTATGGCTCAAGTTTAGGAGTAAGTGGAACTCCTGGATTTTTCATTGGAAATGACCAAGAGGGATATGTTAAGATTTCAGGAGCACAGCCTTATTCTGTGTTTGAGCAGGCTATAGAAAGTTTTATATAAATTCTTTATTAGAAGAGTAGATGGTATTTGAAGTTCCGGATTTACCTTATGAATTTGATGCATTAGAACCTTATATTGATGCTAAGACAATGGAAATACATCACGATAAGCATCATGCAGGATATGTTAAAAAGTTAAACGATGCTATTCAAAAACACCCTGAATTTTTTAAGAAAAGTATTGGAGGAATTTTGAAGAATCTCGATAAGGTGCCGGAAGATATTAGGCAAGCTGTGAGAAATAATGGAGGGGGGCATGCAAATCATTCGTGGTTTTGGGAGATTTTAACTCCGGACAAGAGTAAGAAAAAGTTTGAAGGTAAGATAGCGGAGGCTGTTAATAAGAAGTTTGGGAGTTTAGGAGAGTTTAAAATGAAATTCAAGGAAGTTGCTTTAGGAAGATTCGGGAGCGGTTGGGCATGGCTTGTTTTTAATGATGGGCAATTAGAGATTTTATCAACAGCAAATCAGGATAATCCTATAAGCGAAGGAAAAACTCCATTATTTGGACTTGATGTCTGGGAACACGCTTATTATTTGAGATATCAGAATAAACGAGATGAATATGTTGATGCTTTTTTTAATGTTCTGAATTGGGAGAAGGTTAATGAGATTTATGAGAAATCTTTGAGTTGATTTAGGTTTGATTTATAACTCTATCTTCAGGGTTTAGGGGATAAAATTCCCCTCCTTTAATGCAAACAAATTGTTCTCTTCCTGTTTGTTCTAGTTTTTCAACAAGTTTTCTTGAGTTAGGCCAGCTAGCTATATCTTGTAACGAGACTATTTTAGCTCTGAGATAAATAAAACCTGTTTGGTATCTTTTTTCAGGTGATTTTGAGTTTTGTTCATAAATTCGGTATTTATAGCATTTTGGCGGAGGTCTTGTATTTCCTGACTCTGCTTCTATTATAATTAAATCTTCTGGAAGGTGCGTAATATAAAATTCTAAGAATCTCATTTGTTTAGAAAATCAATTTCTTCTTCAGAAAGACGGAGCTTTTGCTGTATTTCAGGGGATTTTATAATTGATTTTATCAGATTGAAATCTCTTAGAGCTCTTTTGCTTGAACAATGAACTAGTTTGGCATATTTTCTAGCAATTGTCTTTTTTTGAGCTATTTTTTTATTATTCAGCCAGATTTTCAGAATTCTTTTTGGTTTCTCATATTTTGTAAATCCTTGCAGAGGACTTGGTTTTGCAAATGAGATTCCTGCTGATTGAAAAGCATTTTGATATATCAAGAAACGCCATGATTGGTTTTTGTATATTCTGCCTCTAAAGACATCTGCGTTTCCAAGGGCATGGTATGCATTCACCAATGCCTGATTTTTATATTCTTTTGGAATG
>CAZWLX010000015.1:0-9422 GCA_964634845.1 Candidatus Woesearchaeota archaeon
TTTTACCTTTTCCATTTCCGTAAAATACTTGTGTTTGACCTAAATGGGATTTGTCCATGGACAAATCAGGTTTCTTAAGCATATAAAAATATGTGTGGGAAAGTTTATAAGCCAGTAATACTTTAGGATATAAAGTAATATAAAATAATACTATGAAAATAAGAATTTCTGCAACAATAGATGAGAAAACTGACAAGATTCTTGATAAATTAATGAAAACTGAAAGGTATAGAAATAAATCTCATGCAATTGAAGAATGCATAAAGAAAGAAGGAGAGAAGACCAAATGATTTTCATAAATAGGAAAGCACAGGCAGCGATATGGATTATTCTCGCAATTGTTTTAGTTGGGAGCATGATTTTGTTCTTTACAATTGAAAGAAATTCTGTTGTGACTACTGGGCAAGATAGGGGGCTTAATCCAGAGAGCTTTATTGACAGATGTGTCAGAGAAAATACAAATAGAGTAATAGATTTAATTCTCCCAAAAGGAGGATTTTTAGAAGATACAAACACAAAACTATTCAATAATATTAATGTTAGTTATATTTGCTATAATCGGGGGAATTATGGGGTCTGTATTAACCAACATCCTCTGCTTTTAAATGAGATTAGGCAAGAGATAGTTAAAGGCATATCTCCAGAAATAGAATCTTGTTTTAGAGATTTAAGATTAGAAGCAGAAAATAGAAATTGGAATGTTGAGTTAGGAGATATGAAGATTGAAGTTAATCTTGCTCCTAAAAAAGTCTTTACAGAAATTACTAGAAAAGCTATTTTGACTAAAGGAGATACTGTACAAATATTTGAGAAATTTGAATCTGAATTTAATAGTCCTATTTATGACTTAGGAAATGTTGCTATAGAGATAGCTAGCCAAGAAGCAAAGTATTGTTATTTTGAATATGTTGGATATCAGATATTACATCCTGAATTTGATATAAGAAAAACTGCAATGTCTGACAGCACTAAAATATACACTATAAGAGACAAATACTCAAACAAGGAAATGAATATAGCTATAAGGAGTTGCGCAATCCCTGCTGGAATTTAATATGAATATACAAAAAAAGAGAGTGATAACTGCCTTTGAAATTGTTTTGCTGGTTAGTTTAAGCTTTTCATTTTCATATATTTTGAATCAGGCTTATGGAGAAACGAGTATAAATGGCAATTTAAGAAATACAGAAAATCAGCAAAAGAGCTGGATAGATTATACTCTTCCTATTTACAAGATTCTTGTTAATATTATCTGGAATGAGAAAACAATGGTCTCTGCGTTAGAGCAGGGAGCATACACTTGTCTAAAAACAAAAACAGGAGCTATTTGCCAGGAATTTCCTGTTTCTAATACGCAAGATTTAGAAGAATGTAATAGTGCTTGCGAGACAGAATGTTTGCCTATACCAAGAAGCCAAGTTAGTCAGTGCAAGATAGGAACTTGCTACGATACTATAGAAGGGACATGCCAAGCAGGAAGCCCTAAAGCTGTCTGCGAGAATTTCCAGGGGCAATGGTTTAATGACCCTTATGAAAATGTTTTACAATGTAAAGAAGGATGCTGTGTTTTAGGAGACCAAACAAGGTTTGTCTCGGAAAGGCAATGTGAAAGACAATCAGAGCAGCTAGGATTAGCGAAAGATTTTAGACCTGAAATAAATACAGAACTTTCGTGTCTTGTTTTAGCAAAAGCTCAAGAAGAAGGAGCTTGTGTTTTTGAGAGCCAGATTCCCGGAGAGAAAAACGATTGTAAATTCACAACAAAATCCCAGTGTCTTCAGAGCAGGGGAGGATTTTATTTAGGAGTTTTATGCAGTGCAACAGAACTTAATACGAGATGTGAGAAACAATCAACAAGCCAATGTGTTGAAGGAAGAGATCAAATATTTTGGTTTGATTCTTGCGGAAATAGAGAGAATGTTTATTCTGCTAATAAAGACCAGAGCTATAATAGTGGAAAGATTTTAAGCTTTAATGAATCATGTTCATTAGGAACAAGCACGAATCCATTTGCAAATCAGGGAAGTTGCGGGAATTGCAATTACTTATCGGGAAGCACTTGCGGAGAAAAGTCAACAGCAGAGAAATTAAGCGACGATACGCAGGATTTTGTGTGCAGAGATTTAAGATGTGTTGATTCTGATGGAGATACAAGAAAAAACGGAGAGAGCTGGTGTGAATATCAAGGAGCTATTGGAGTTGATGAAAGTGTTAAAGGGCTAAGAAGCGTTGATACTCCAGGCTCAAGACATTTTAGATTAACATGCTTAGACGGAGAGGTAAGAGAAGAGGCTTGCGCTGATTATAGAAATGAGATTTGTGTTGAACAGCAAAGTCCTGCAGAATCTGGAAGCTTTTCAAGTGCTGCATGCAGAATTAACAGATGGCAACAATGTCTTGAATATAATACAGATGTCCAAGGGAAAGGAACAGCAAGGAAACAAGCAGAAGAGAGAAGAGATAATGTTTGCGAGAAAAATCCTGACTGCTTTATTAAAGAAGTAAATGTTGATGATAACTTTAAGTTTAACCTTTGTGCTCCAAAGTATCCTCCTGGATTTGATTTGAAAGGCAATGGAGAATCTGCAGAAAGTATTTGTTCTTTAGCAAGCCAGAAATGCACTGTATTTTACGTTAAGAAAATAAGCGGATGGAAATGTGTGGCTAACTGTGAATGTGAAACAGCTAAATTTACTCAGCAATTAAATGATTTGTGCATTTCTTTGGGAGATTGCGGAGCTTCTGTTAATTATAATGGAGAGCTATCAGAAAGTTATAGAGTTAAGAAGGCTCCAAAATTAGGAGAAAATTATTTATCAGGGATAAGAAAATATTCAGAACCTGTTGAAGGACAATATGCAGAATCTTCTGATGTTGAGGAATTCTTTGGGAGTCTTGGATTTCCAGAAGGACTTGGAGAAGCTGATAAACCCATAGACGTTACAGCTAAATTTAACCAAGTTGCGATGGTTGCGGGAATGGCTGGAATTGGATTGGCTTGGGCTGCTGGAGCGGGATATCTCCCTGCATTTTTGACTGCTTATACCGTTTCTGCACCAGTTGTAGCTTCTGGAGCAGGGGGTTATATTGGAGGAACAATAGGAGGTTTAACCGCTGCACAAGCAGGCGCTGCTGTAGACCTCGCCGCTGCACAGGGTTTAACAGCCACATCTGCCCCTGGATTAAGCGCTGCTGGAGGAGCATTAGCAGGAGCTGCGATTGGATTTGCAGCGACGGCATTGTTAATAAAATTCTTAGGAATTGGAGCTGGATTAGACCCTGTTGTTGCTTATGGATTAATGGCTGCAGGAGCTGTTGCAGGCGCAATGATAGGATACAACCTTGCTATAGGCGCTAAGGCTTGTGCAGCCGGAGGAGTTGGATGTATAATTGGAGCCATTGTTATAATAATTGTTCTTGTTTTGAAATTACTTGGAATTGGAAAAACAAAGAAAGTTATTGTTGAGTTTTCATGCCAGGCATGGCAGCCTCCTTATGGGGGAGCAAGTTGCTCTGAATGTGGAAAAGACCTGCTTCCTTGTTCTAGATACAGTTGTTCTAGTTTAGGACAGACTTGTGAATTTATTAATGAAGGAACAGGAAGTGAAGAATGTGTTAATATTAATCCAAATGATGTTACTGCTCCAAGAATAAAACCATTGCAATCTGCTTTATCCGAGAATTATGAATACACAGAAGAAAACGAAAACGGATTTAGAATTAAAGGAACAGGAAGTGAAGAATGCCTGCCTGGATATTCACAATTGCAATTTGGAGTTGAATTAAATGAGCCTGCACAATGTAGATTTGATACGTTGCATACTGATTCATTTGAAGATATGGAATTTGATTTTGGAGGAAGAAGCTTATTCCTGTGGAACCATACTCAAATATTAGAAGTTCCTAACTTAGAAAGCTTGGGCTTGCCTGGATATGACCCTACGAGAAGAGCTGAATATGCTTTGTATTTAAGATGTAAAGACGCGAGTGGAAATGCAAATATTCAGGAAAAAGTTGTTAACTTTTGTGTTAGACCTGGAAAAGATTTAACAGCTCCTTTGATTACTTCGAGAACTCCTGAATTAGAATGGGTTAAATATAATGAAACAGTATTAGAAGCAGGCATATTTACTAATGAGCCTGCTGAATGTAAATGGAGCAAACAAGATAAGAGTTATGAAAATATGGAGAATGACTTAGAATGCCAGAATGATATTGAAGATAGAGAATTACAAGGATGGAAATGTGATTCTAGCTTCCCATTAGAAGAAAACAAAAACGAGTATGGATTTTATATAAGATGTAAAGACCAGCCATGGCTTATAGAAGATACTGGAGCTGGAAACAGTGGAATAAGAATTGACGAAGGAACAGATGAAAATGGGAATGCAATTCAAAGCGTTATTGAATTAAATGAAAAGAGAGAAAGAAATGTTAATTCTCAAGGATATAAGTTTGTTGTTAAGAGGTCGCAAAGTAATTTGATAATTGACAGCGTTGCTCCAGATAAGAATGCTAAGCTAGAATTTGGGACATTGCCTGCAAGTGTTGAGCTCATTGTCAAGACTTCTGGAGGAATTAATGGAAACGCTGAATGCTCTTATATAATCGGAAGTAATAAAATTTCTTTCTTTGAAACGTTTAGAAAAGAGCACAAACAAATATTCCAAAGCTTTGGAAGTGGTGATAAAAACATAGATATAATCTGTGAAGATGGTGCAGGAAATACTGCAACTGAAACAGCAATGTTCTCAGTTATTCACGATATAAATCCTCCGATAATTACAAGAATTTATAATTCAAGAGGGAGTTTAGTTATAATTACAGATGAGCCTGCTGAATGCATTTACACTGTTGGCGAAAATAAGCGAAAGGCAAATCAGTGCGAGTTTGGATTTGACTCTGGAGATTCAAGAATAAAAAGCATGAATGGAGTTGATATTGTTCATACAACGAGTTTTGACGCTTCTGGAACATATTATATTAAATGTAAAGATGAATTTAATAATATTCCTGGAGCTTGCAGCACTATTGTGAGGCCAGGGGGATAGTTTAAAATCATAAAAAGTTTCTCTCGTCTGTCTTGAAACTTTTGGATGCAAGCAAAATCTATAGAAGATTTTGCTGCACAGAGAATTTCAATTGTAAGAAATTCTCTTGTGCTCGAGATTGCATTCTGCAACAGCAATCTCGACATAAGAAAAGATTATAAATCTTTGATAGGTAGAATAAGCATGGAAAAAGAGGGAAAAAATAGTTTTAACAAAAGTGGGCAAGCAAAGCAGACAGGAAATCCGCTAGCTTGCCAACTTTCAGGCATTAACAAAAGTGGGCAAGCAACAATATTCATAATTATTGCTGTTGTTTTAGTTGCTGCAGTTGTTATTGTTGCGCTTTTCTTTCCAGACATAACTCAAACAATTACTGGCCAGGAATTCTCTCCTAATGGGTTTTTAAGAGATTGTGTTTCTCCTATTGTTGGTGAATCTGTTTCACTTTTAGCCAGACAGGGAGGTTATGCAAATCCAGAAGGTTTTGCATTATATAATGGAGAGAAAGTGAAGTATTTGTGCTATACTTCTGAATATTACCAAACATGCGCTGTTCAACAGCCGATGATAAAAAACAAATTCGAAAAAGAATTAAAATTGTTAGTTGAGAATAGAGCAAATTCCTGCATTTCTAATTTGAAGACAGAATATGAAAAAAGAGGATTTAGCGTTTCTGCCTCTACAGCAAAGAGCGTTGTGCAGATAAAGCCAAGCGTTATAAGAATTGATTTTGACAGTCCAATGACAGTAACAAAAGATACTACAAGAACTTTTGAGGGATTTTCGGTTGATTTAAACAGCGGAATGTATGAACTACTATTTGTAGCGCAAAGCATTGTGGATTTTGAGTCTACTTATGGAGATTCTGAAACAAATAATTATTTACAATATTATCCTGATTTAAAAATAGAGAAAGCTAAGTTGGGAGATGGAACAACAATCTATAAATTAAGCAATGTTGTTACAAAAGAAGAATTCACATTTGCTTCCAGAAGCCTTGCATGGCCTCCTGGATTTGGCACTGAATAAAAATGAGAATTAGAAAAACTGATAAAACAATGCTGATGAGCGTTATAATCTTATTTGGAATTGTTTTAATTTTTAGTGTTCAAACAACTCTTGCAGCAGAAATTGTTTCTACAAGCCAAGAAACTGTTTGCTGCGAGCAGACAACTTCAAAATTATTCTGCCAAAATGTTCCTAGTCAGGAATGTGCTCCAAATAAAAGACAAGTTCCAACTTCATGTGAGACAACCTCTTATTGTAAACAAGGCTGGTGTTTTGACAGCAGTGAAGGAACTTGCTCTGATAATACTCCTCAATTAGTTTGCAATGCAGAAGGAGGATTTTGGAGTGAAGAGCAACCTCCGCAGTGTAGTTTAGGATGCTGTGTTTTAGGAGACCAAGCTGCATTTGTTACATTAACCAGATGTAAAGCATTATCATCTGATTTAGGATTAAACACAAACTTTAGAGGAGATATTAGAGATGAGACGCAATGCGTGCTAAGTGTTGCAGGACAGGAAAAAGGAGCTTGTGTTTTTGATTTTGAATTTGAGAGAACATGCAAGTTTACAACAAGAGCTGAATGTGATGCAGGAGTCTCAACATCAGGAGTTGTGGGAACTAAAACACTTAAGGGAGAGTTTTTTGTAGGAAAGTTATGCAGTGCAGAAGAATTAGGAACAAACTGCGGACTAACAAGAGAGACAAGGACTGTTGCTGGAAAAGATGAAGTTTATTGGAAAGACTCATGTGGAAATCCAGGAAATATTTATGATTCTGGAAAAGTGGATGATAAAGAATATTGGAGCAATATAAAGAGTAAAAATGAGAGTTGTTATCCAGATAAAGACAATGCTAATTCTGCAACATGTGGAAACTGCAATTATCTATTAGGAAGCTTTGCAAGACCTGTTGAATCTGGGGCAGGGAGCACACAACCAAGATATGGAGATTTTATTTGTGCTAACTTAAATTGTAAAAGCACTACTGCTGGAACTAAAAAGCATGGGGAGAGCTGGTGTATTAATGAAGATGCTGGAAGTGTAGATAGTGCTGGGAATTCTGTTGGCTCTAGATTTTTCAGACATTTATGCATTAATGGAGAAGAAGTTGTTGAATCTTGTGCTGATTTTAGACAAGAAACATGCATTGAAGATGAAATAGAAACTTCTTTAGGAACATTTTCACAAGCCGCATGCAGAGTAAATAGATGGCAGGATTGTTTTGTGCAGGATAATAAAGTTGACTGCGAGAATACAGACAGGAGAGAATGTCTATGGCAAGAAGGAGATTTTGATTTGCAAACATTAAATAAAACTCAAAAAGGAGTTTGTGTACCTTCAAATAGCCCTGGATTTAAGTTTTGGGAAGGGCAAGAAGCATCTAATATTTGTGCCCAGGCAAATGCGCAATGTGTTGTGACATTTGAGAAAGGTCTTTTTGGAGGAGAAGAATGCAGTGATAATTGTGAATGCTTATCAGAGAGCTGGGAAAAACAGCATGCAGATTTATGCTCTGATTTAGGAGATTGTGGTCCTAATATTAATTGGATTGGACAAAAAGGATTTAAAGAAGGTTATGAAGTTACGACAGGAAAGGTTAAGGAGAAATGATTATAGAAATACTTAAATATTTTAATTTCTAGTGATTTTTATGAGAAGAGTAAGAACAGCTATTGCTTTTGGAGTTGTTGGATTGGCAGGAGTTTTGGGAGGGTGTGAAAGCGTGCCGCAACAAGAAGGTTATGATGCTACACAACAACAGCAAAAAGAAGAGGACATTATATTAGCTTTGCTTGGTGGAGAAGCTAGAAGAAGAGGAGATACTCCTGCGGAGGCAACTTTTGAAGGAATACAAAGGATGAGACAAGCTGAAAGAAGCAGAAGCCAAGTTAATGTTTATCAAGGACAAGGGCAACAACCACCGCAAGCTCCACAGCAACAAGTGCAACAAATCCAGCCTAGAAATTTAAGTCAGGCTGAAATATATGTGCTGAATCAACAGGAAATAGAAAGGCAAAGAAAGCCTATTGAAATTCGGGATGGTCGGACGCAGATTCTTCAACATGATCAATTAGGAGAAGTAAACCTGATAACTTGTAATTACTTTGCGGATTTCAATGGAGATGGTGCACTAACCATCCCTGACGAATTTGTTGGAATTAAAGTCAGATTCAGCACGAGAGAACAAATTTTGGTTAATATTAGTTCAAGAAAAGAAGCGACCGATTCTCTTTTCGATTTGAGGGTTCTTGATAGTTTTGGAAATGATGTAAAACCCTCTGAAGATATAGAGCCTGAGAGAAAAAGACTGAGATCCGGAAAGATAGGCAGAGGATACGGTGCTGGTAGAGTTTATAGACCCGGAGGATTAGAACCTGGGAATTACACAGCGGTATTTAAATATGCTGGCGAATTCTTAGGCAGAAGAGATATCGAGGTTGTGAGAGAATGAGGAATGGAATAACAAAATCATTGATTAGTTTAATTTTAGGATTTTCTTTAGTAAATACTGGATGTCAGACATTATACAAACATCATATAGCTGGAGAAAGACAAGACGATGGGAGCTATATTTATGAGTTTCCTAGAGACCCAGAATTGCAAAAGCATCTTAGAGAAGGTAGAGAACTTGTATTAACTCCGGGTCTTCCAGAAGCTCCCCAACTTCTAGGACTTGGACATGTTTGGAAAGTTACTGGACTAAAAAGAGATTTAAAAAGTTATAGGGCGTTTCCAGACGGAAGTGGGGTAGCTTCCTTTTATGACGAGTAAGCCTTTGGAATGCTAAATCCCTTTCTCTAAATATTTATAAATAACATTTCTTTGTTTAATTCATGATAAAAAAGGGGAAAGACAACTTTATTAGACACGTTGCGATTTTACAAATTATTTTGTTGATTAGTTTTAGTTTTGCGTTTTCATTTATTTTTAATGCGGGGATTGTTAGCGCGGATTTAGAGTCCGGAGATATCATAAATGGAAAGTGGGTTCCTGGGACTGGCGATTTTAGAAGAGATACAGACTCTAATAGAATACTTAGTTTTCCAGGTGCCCAGGATGTTGGGACCTTCTCTTCTAGTGGAAAAATAAATCTAAATCCTGGATTTCGACATTTCGCAGCTTCAGCTTTATATCCTACCTTATCTAACGATCCTCAAGCAGGACCCTCCGCAGCTTTTGCCGCTGCCTCTACTGGAACTGGCGCTAGTGCAGCCACCGCTGCAAGCAATCTTAGGGTAGGTACCGGTGAGATTATTAAAACTTATGGGGCAATAGATAAAGGCAAGGCATTAATTGTGAATGTCGGCAACAAGGTTGTGGAACTTAATAGTTTAAAGAGCACAGTTCCTCCAGGAGGGGGAGA
>CAZWLX010000016.1:0-9384 GCA_964634845.1 Candidatus Woesearchaeota archaeon
CCATTTAAATTCAGAATGGTTCAAAAAAATGAGAATAGAAAATATCGAAAAAGCGTGTAAAGGAATAAATAAACCAGTCTATGCTCTTGATGACTATTCTGCCCTGAAAGTTGTCGATGGTAAAATTGAAGTAATAAGTGAAGGAAAATGGTTTGTTATTAATGAAAGGAATTAATTGTTAATCATATCTCAGTCGTGGCGTGTGATTTAAATCAATATGTGAGAACAAACAACACTATTCTTGACTTCCTTCAACTACTGCCTTGATTCTTCTGATACCTGCAGCAACTGATTCTTCTTTTTTGATTTTGAAAAAGCCGATTTGAGATGTGTTTTCAACATGTGGGCCTGTGCAGATTTCTTTGCTGTAATATGATTTTTCAGAACCTATTGTATAGACAGAAACCATTTCTGGATATTTAGCTCCGAATTCTGCCTGAGCTCCGCTCTTTAGAGCATCTTGTAAGGGAATTTCTTCTCTTTTAACTGGAAGAGATTTCTTAATTTGTTGATTAACTTCATTTTCTATTGCTTTTATTTCTTCACTTGTTAATTTTCTTGGAAAGTTAAAGTCAAATCTTAATCGCTCTGGAGTTATGTTTGAACCTTTTTGTTTTATTTCTTTGTCTTTGAGAACACGCCTTAGAGCTTCATTTAGTAAGTGTGTGGCTGTGTGGAGTTTTCTTGTTTGTGCAGAATTATCTGCAAGTCCTGATTTGAATTGCCCTGAAGAAGATGTTCTTGATAGGTCTTGATGACGTTTAAATTCATCATTATATTCTTCTAAGTCTACTTTAATATTTTTTTCAGACGCTAATTCTTGAGTCATTTCAATTGGGAAACCATAGCTTTGGAATAGTAAGAAAGCTTCTTTTCCTGTAAGAATTTTATCTGTTGCTAATTTTTGAAATTCTTTTAATCCTTTTTCCAGAGTTTCTCTAAAACGAGATTCTTCTAAATCTAATTGCTCAACAATGAATTTGTGGTTTCTATGTAATTCTTGATAGTCGGGATAAATTGGTAAGACGGATTTTGCAACTTTGGAACAGAAAGATTCATTTATTCCTAATTGTCTTCCATAACGAATTGCTCTTCTGATTAAACGTCTTAGAACATAACCTTGTCCTAAATTAGATGGAGAAATGCCTTTTTCATCTCCTAATATAAATGTTGCAGCCCTTATATGGTCGGCAATAATCCTCATTGCTTTTTGGTTTTCTTTGGTTTTGTATTTTTTATTTGAAATTAATTCTATTTCTTTTATAATTGGAGAAAAAATAGAAGTTTGGTAATTATCATCAAGATTGTTTAGGACTGCGAGAGTTCTTTCAACTCCCATTCCAGTATCTACATTTTGTTGAGATGCTTTTTCATATTTTCCAGAAGAAGTTTTTACATATTCCATTAAAACATCATTCCAGATTTCTACCCATTTATTGTCTTCTGGATTGAAAGATTTTGGAGTTTTTTTATGAGTTGAATAAAACATTTCTGTGTCAGGGCCACATGGGCCGGTAGAGCCTGCAGGACCCCACCAATTATCTGATTTTGGGAGAAAAGCGATTCTTGAGCTTGGAATCCCTAGAGAAAGCCAGATTGATGCTGATTCTTCATCTTTTGGAGCATCTTTGTCTCCTTCAAATACAGATACTGCAAGTTTTTCTTTTGGAATTTTAAGAATTTTTGTGAGGAATTCAAATGAGTATTTAATGGCATCAGATTTGAAATAGTCTCCTAAAGACCAATTGCCTAACATTTCAAAAAAAGTGTGATGAACAGAATCTCCAACTTCATCTATGTCCTGTGTTCTTATGCATTTCTGGACATTGACGAGGCGTTTTGTTTTTAAAGGATGCGGAGTTCCTAATAAATAGGGAACTAATGGATGCATTCCTGCTGTTGTGAATAAGACTGTTGGATCATTTTCAGGAATTAAAGATGAAGAAGGGATTTCCCTGTGTTTTTTTGACTGAAAAAATTGAATATATGCTTTGATTAGTTCCTGGCGTGTTTTTGGGACTTTACTTTTTATCATAAGAGGATAGAATATGAATAGTTTTAATAGTTTTTGATATCTAAGATTGAAGTTTAGCAAGCCTTCTTTTTATCTTCTCTAGCTCTTCTTCTATAGACCCTTGAGAAGGGATGGATTCATCTAATTCAGGCTCCTCATATGGAGAAAATGTGTCTTTCATCTTTACTTTTGGAAGAATTTTTTCTAGGTTTCTAATTAAATCGTTAGTTTCTTTCATTCTTGCTTTAAGAGAGATTTTCAGGTTTAATTCTGATTTTCTTAATTCGTTAAAAGAACGCATTATCTTTATTATATTCAACATCTCCAACTGACTTCGCAGTAAGTTTGTCTGCCCATATCTTTTCTCGGTAGATGAAATTCTTACAAATTCTTCTGACATTTTATTCAACTTTATCAAAGATGTTTGAAGTTACATCTTGGATTCTTGCTTTCGCTGCAGAGATTTCCTTTTCCCACACAGCTAGTTCTTGCTCTTCACGCATTTTAATGTCTCTCATTCTTGCTAAAAGAGAATCTATTTCGTTTAATTTTTCTTGAGTTTCCTTAAGCATTTTCTTTACTATCCTAAATTTTTCTATTTTTACGAAGATATCTTTTGAAGAAGTCTCAATCTGAGGAGAAGAATTTTCATTCCAGGGTATTCTTTCATTTATTTTAGTCGGAGAAGGTGCAGGAGGTATTTCTCTTAAGGTTTCTGGATGCTTCTAGTCTATAATTTTTGTGGTCCATTCTTCCATCTCTATTGTCTTTGAAGAATCTACAGAGTTTTCTAATGAATTTGATGGAAAGGTAGGGAAAGCAGGAGATTCTTCTGTATTAACTGCATCTTTTATTGCAGCTTGCGAGAAACTATTATGCAAAGGAGAGTCAGGGAATGTAGGAAGAGAGTGTTTTTCTTCTATTTCTTCTTCTGAGAAGATATTTGCTTTTAAGGGTTTAGATGGCAGGTCAGGTAAACTATGTTTTTTATCATCCTCTTTTTTATCCCAGAACATGTTTGTAATTTCCAAAGTAAATTTAAATAGGTTTATCTTAATTCTTAAGAGACGACATATCTCTCTTTAGTTTTGTAACCGGCTATATTTTTGGTAAACAAAAGGTTTTTAATCTGGGATTTTTTATAAGGAAAATGCGAGAGGAACTTCTTAAAAACATTGTTACAGAAATTGCCGGAGAAGAAGCCAAGAAAATCGTAGATTTATTACACGCCAAGAAAAATATCAACGAATTTTTAATTGCCAAGAAGCTTAATTTAACGATTAACCAAGCTAGGAATATTTTGTATAAACTAAGTGATGTAAGACTTGTATCTTTTATAAGAAAAAAAGATAGTAAGAAAGGAGGGTGGTATACTTATTTTTGGACGTTGGATGTTGGAAAATCGATTCAACTTCTGAAGAATAATCTTGAAAAGAAGCTGGATCATCTAAGAGAAGAAATGGCCATACGTAAGATTCAAAGGTTTTATTATTCTCCTGGAGCAGATATAGAATATACAGAAGAGCAGGCTCTTGAAAATGACTTTATTTGTCCTGAGACAGGAGATGTTTTGCAGCTTAAGGATAATTCTGAGTTAATTGAGAAGATGGGGAAGAGAATTGCTATATTGCAGACCGCTTTGGAAGATGTGGACAAAGAAGTTGTTGAAATTGAAAAGAAAGAAGAAAAAGCAAAATCCAGAAAGTTGAGAAAGGAAAAGAAAGAAAAAGATGAGAATAGGAAAAAGAAAAGGCTTGAAAGACAAAAAGCTGCTAAGAGAGAAAAGAAGAAATTAAAAACCAAGAATAAATCAAAACTAAAGAAAAAGAAAAGTTCTAAAAAAGCTAAAAAAAGTTCTAGAAAAGTTAAGAAAAAGAAAAGTTCTAAGAAAAGAGTTTAGATTTAATAAACATGGTTAATTATTATAGAAGAAGAGAAGTGCAGAAGGGGATGGGTGAAAGAGTAAAGGGATTTTCAATAGTTTTCTGGATTATTGTTTTCACTGTTTTTGTTTCTGGATTGTTTTTTATTTTGACGGTATCTCAATGCGAGGGAACTCTTGAATGCAGAGTTGTGGATTATTTTGCTTTGAAGCCCAGCAGTATTTTACAGGGAGATTTTATTTGGACATTGGTCTTGCATATCTTTGTTCATGGTAGTTTAGGACATTTATTAATTAATATGTTTGTGTTATTCTCTTTAGGAAGTTTAGGAGAAAAGATAATAGGAAGAAAAAGATTTTTCTGGTTTTACATTATCTCCGGTATTTTTGCAGGACTTTTGAGTGTTTTGTTAGCAGGAGTATTTGGAAATTATGAATTTGGAGGGAGGATATTTGGGAGCCCAGAGATATTTATGGTTGGAGCTTCTGGAGCTATATTTGCAATCGCAGGACTTTATGTTATTTTACTTCCTAAACTAAGGTTTAGCATTATTTTCTTTCCATTTTTCTCTTTGCCGGCATATATCATGATTCCTTTAGTGTTATTTTTGGTTTGGGGTTTGAGTGTTGTTTTTAATTGGCCTATTGGGAATGTGGCGCATTTTGGAGGATTCTTGGCAGGAATTATTTATGGAGTTTATTTAAGAAGGAAGTATAGACGAAAGGTAATCTTACTGCAGAGGATGATAAGGTAGCAAAACTTTTAACAAAAGTTTCCGCTGGCTTCAAAAATTGAAGGAGTAGAAAAAATTGAAATGAAAGAAAAAGGTTTGAGTTTAAGAAAACAGTGGAATGAAGCTTGGAATTATATTGGAAAGAGCAAGAATCAGATTTATTTTATTATTTTATTATTTTTTGTTTCTTCTTGGGTAGGATATGTTATTTCTTCTTATCTTGGTTTTTTGGATGAGTTCCTGAGGGAGCTGGTTTTGCAAGTAGAGAATTTAAATGTATTTGAATTGATTTTCTTTATAATGCAGAACAATGCCAAAACTGCATTTTTTGGGGTTTTGTTCGGCGTTTTTTTGGGGATTGTGCCAATTGTAACAGCAGTCGGGAATGGAATTGTTTTAGGATATGTTGCTTCAAAAGTTGTTGCTGAAGTTGGAGTTTTAGGGCTTTGGAGAATTTTACCCCATGGAATCTTTGAACTGGCCGGTGTTTTTATTTCCCTTGGTTTAGGAATGAAGTTAGCAGGATTTTTATTTGCTAAACCCGGGAAGAGATTGAAAGTGTTGAAAGAGAGGTTTTATCAAAGTATGAATGCATTTTTGTTAGTTGTTTTGCCTTTGCTTATACTTGCGGCAATTATAGAAGGAGTTTTGATTGCTTTTTTTGGATAGAAGTTATTATATATCTGTTTAAATTATGTTAAATATGCCTGCGAAAAAAATAAGCATTGAAAATGCTAAGCAAGACAAATTGTTTTATTTTGTTGCTAATGTTGTTGTTTACAGAGATGATGGAAGATGTTTGATTTTAAAGAGAGACGAAAGGGAGAAGGCTCATCCTGGAAAGTTTGGAGTAATAGGAGGAAAATTAGAGTGGAAAGATTTAGACATTTTGAATCCAAGCAGGTTAAATGGGGATGTCCTAGATTTTGAGAATTCTGTTGAAGATTTATTAAAGAGAGAGGCCTTAGAAGAGGCAGGGATAGAAATAGATCTGGATTTAAAATATATTAATAGTGTTGCTTTTGTAAGACCTGATGGAATTCCAGTCATTTTAGTTAAGTTTGCTGCAAGATATAAGTCTGGGAATGTTGTTCTTGAAAGAGGCGGATTTACTGATTTTGCATGGGTAGATGAAAAAGAAGTTGGGAATTATGATTGTATAGAAGGGATTAAAGAAGAAGTGAAAAAAACAATTGAGATGTTTTCTTTTTTGAATAAGTAAGTTTTAAAACATTGAATTATAAGGATTGTTAGAGGAGGGTATATGGAAAAGGGAGCGAGTAGTGAAACTTTAGAAAGTCTTGATGAAGAAATTGAGGCTGGGAATATTAGAAAAGTAGAGGCAGCACTTTTTGTCGCGGGAAGATTTTTGAACATAGCAGAGCTCGTTTCATTGACAGATGTTAATCCTATTTTATTGAGGAAAATCTTAAGCGATCTAAAGGATAAATATGAAGATTCTGGAATTGAAATTGTTGAGCAGAGTGGAAAATGGAAAATGGATGTTGCTAATGAATATCGAGATATTGTTAATAGACTTGCTACAGGAGAGAGCGAGTTTAGCAAAGCAGAACAAGAGAGTCTGGCAATAATTGCATATAAGCAACCAATGAAACAAAGTGTTTTGATAAAAATCAGAGGAAATAAAGGATATGACCATGTTAAAAGATTTGTTGAGTTAGGATTGGTGAATAAGAAAAGAACAGGGCACACTGCTGAATTATCTTTGAGCGATAGTTTTTATGATTATTTCCACTTGAATAAAGGAGAGAGCCTTAGAGATGCTGAAGGCTTTACAAAAAAAGAGGAGTAATATGGGATTTGTAGATGTCGTGCTTTTTGTCTATATTTTTGTTGGAATTTATATGCTTAGTTTATTTGCTTTTATTTATTTCCCGAATAGAAAAAGAATGTTCGAATTTCCTAAGGGGAGATACGAGCATGTAAGCGTTGTTATGCCTTGTTATAATGAAGGAGCGCATATCGGGCGAGCAATAGAATCTATCCTTAAATTAAACTATCCTAAAGAGATGATAGAATTAATTGTTGTTGATGATAAAAGTACTGATAATAGTGTTGATGTTATTCAAAAGTATGTTAAGAAATATAAGAATGTGAAACTTATTGTTAATCAAAGAAATTCTGGAAAAGCTGCAGAGCCTACGAATATTGGAATTAAGGCAGCCAAGTATGATTATATTGCTGTTACAGATGCTGATTCAGAACCAGAAAGAGATGCTTTGAAAAAAATGCTTGGTTTTTTGCAGGAAGAAGAGAAAGTTGCAGCGGTTACCTGTGCTGTCTTGAGCAAGAAACCGGAAACATTTATTCAGAAATTGCAGGCTGTAGAATATGTTGTTATATCTTTTAACAGAAAGCTTTTAGATTTAGTTGAGGGTGTTTATGTTACTCCAGGACCTTTTGCTTTGTATAGGAAGAGAGCATTGTTGGAAGTTGGACTTTTTGATACAGAAAATATGACTCAAGATATTGAGATTGTTTGGCGTTTATTAAGTAATGGATATAAGGCAAGAATGTGCTTAGGTGCAAGAGTTTATTCTGAGACTCCAAGGAAATTCAGGCAATGGTGGAGGCAAAGAGTTAGATGGAATATTGGAGGAACACAAACTTTATTGAAATATAAATCAATGTTATTTAGAAAAGGAATGTTGGGGGCATTCATAATTCCTTTCTTTAGTATAAGCTTGTTCTTAGGTGTTTTCGGACTTGGAATCTTTACCTATCTTACTACAAGAAGATTTTTAGTCAGTTATTTATCTACTAAATATGGCTTATACGCGAGTTCTACCTTGCTTAGATTGCAGGATGTAACCTTTGCTCCCTCTATTTTGAACTTTTTTGGAGGAGCGTTGTTTATTTTAGGCATTGGTTTTACAATTATTGGTTTAACTGTTATGAGTGAGGAGCATGCAAGCAACAAGAAGGTTTTTAATATATTGTTTTATATTATAGTTTATCTGGCGATATATCCGTTTATAATGATAAATGGATTGTATAAATTAAGTACAGGAAGATATTCATGGTGAAGATAAATAGTAAACATGCATTTTGGCAGGCGTTTGTTTTTACAGTAGTCATATTTTTACTTGGAATGTTGCTGGGAGTATTTTTAGAGAGTTTTAGAGCTGATAGTGTTCAGGTAAGTGTTTTGAATTCAGAAGTGAGCTTGCTGGATCAACAGCTAAGGACAGTGGTTTCTGAAGGATTTAGTGTAGGATGCGATTTAGCGGTGAACAATACTTTTGATTTTGCAGATAGAGTTTATGTAGAAGCATTGATATTAGAAGATTACGAATCTTCTGCTAAATTTACTAATGTTCTAATACCCCTGCACAAAAGATATGATTTGTTAAGAACAATGCTCTGGACAGAGAGCGTTAAATTGAGAGATAGATGCTCCAGGAGTTTCCATACTGTTGTTTATTTATATGACTTTGGAACTGATGATATAGAGCTTAAATCAAAGCAATTGTTTTTTTCAAGACTTTTAGAAGATTTGAAAAATAATCATCCAGATGAGATGCTTTTAATTCCTATTGCCGCTAATCTTGATTTGGATTCTGTGAATTTGATTAAAAGTGAATATGGAGTTGAAGAACTCCCAGTGGTTATTATAGATGAAGAGAGGATTGTCAGTGATATTATCTCTTTAAGAGAGCTGGAAACAATTGTTTTCACCAACAACAATTAATTTAAATCTTCATTTTATGGATTTAGTATGAATTTTGGCAGAGAAGTAGAGGCTATTGAAGAAGGGAAAATTGTTAAAGTGAGTGAGGATTACGCATTAAAAGAAGGGTTGCCAATTATAAGAAAAAATCTCTCTAAGGAAACTGAGAGGTTTAAGGAGAGAGAAGAAGCTAAAGAAAAGATTTTTGGAGCAGATGAATTTAGGAAACCATTGGATTGGAAAGAAAGAAAAGAGATTAGGGGTCTGATAGATAATTTTCACTGGGAAATTCTTAGAAGAAGGAGAGTTATGAATTTAACAAGAAAGCAATTTGCAGAAGCTGTTGGGGAGAAAGAAGAGACAATCAGGAAATTAGAGAATGGAATTTTGTCTAGTCAGGATTATGTTCTGATTAGCAAGGTTCAGGGGTTTTTGGGAATTAACATAAGAAGAGATTCAGGGAATTTTGGTGACATGAGGAAACTTGTTGAGAAAAATGAAGATAGAAATGCTAAGGTTTCGGATAGAGATAGGAAAGAAAATAAGGAAGAAAAAGATTCTTTTTTAGGGGATGATATAGAGATAATCGAATAGATTATCTCTAACTCTCGTTTGAAGAGTGATTGTGAAAAATATCTTTTCTGTTGCAGGCATCTTTAAATAATTGTTTTGCGGGGATGGGAGATGGTTGACGAGGTTTTTGAAGTTCTTTCAGGAATGTAGTATCCAGTGATTTTTATTATGCTGGGGAGAATCTCTGATGGAGGACA
This sequence comes from Candidatus Woesearchaeota archaeon, assembly GCA_964634845.1. Taxonomy (GTDB): domain Archaea; phylum Nanobdellota; class Nanobdellia; order Pacearchaeales; family GW2011-AR1; genus ARS1309. Next base: position 9,092 of record CAZWLX010000016.1, read on the forward strand.
TAATGTGGCTGTTTACGGTGTGACTTGATGTAGTCTTTCGAGTCAAGCAAGAAGGTTAATAGATTCAAATATTAGAATTGAAGTAGAAGTGACTGACCCAGAAATTTTGAAAACTGGAAAGCCTGAACTTTTGGTTTATCCTGCGATTGAGTTGATGGGAAGAGGATTAGCGATTAGTAATGGGGCACATACAAGGACCATCTCCAGATATTTAACTAATTTACCTATTATTGCTCTCTCTCTTCCAGAAGAAATAATTCTTCATGGACAACGGACTTGGGATTATGAACCAG
>CAZWLX010000017.1:0-2417 GCA_964634845.1 Candidatus Woesearchaeota archaeon
GTTATAGAATCTGCATTTAAACTAATCCTCGCGATTATACTAGTTTTAATGGGGTGGGCAGTTTATGGGGCAATGTTTGCAACTGTTGTAGGAGCCATATTCGCATTCATCATTTCTTTTATTCCGCTATACAGCATAATAAAATCAAAAGAGTCAAAAGTAAAAACTCCTAAAATTTATCAATACACCCCACCTGTTTTCTTAATTACTTCTGTGATTATAGTCTTCTATAGCATAGATGTGTTAATCGCAAGAGCGGTTTTCCCGGATCTTATAGCCGGATACTATGCTATTTCTTCTACTTTAGCAAAAATAATATTCATAGGGACTTTCCCGATAAGTAAGGCAATGTTTCCATTTACCGCAGAATCAGATAAAAACAAAAAGAACGCAGAAAGTATACTAACAAATTCAGTAGCAATAATCTCTCTAATAATTTTTGTCTCTCTGATAGTAACTTTCTTTTTCTCAAAGTTTATAGTTTGGATTTACTCTGGAAATTATATTCCAGAATCAGCTTCAATTCTTTTTCTCCTGGCATTAGCCAACGGGCTGATATCTTTAGCTAATCTGATATTGCTATATAAACTATCCATTGGCCAGATAAAAGGATATAAGTATTTCTTTATCTTCTTGCTTCTAGAAGTTATAGTCCTGAGAAATTTCTCTCATAACTTAGTTGAGTTCTCCATAGCGTTTATAACTGTTTCCGCAATCTTTTTATGGGGCTCTATTTACCTCTTGAGGAAGTAAAATGAAAGTATCAATCGTTGTTCCCGCATATAATGAAGAAGATAGAATCGGAAAGATGCTAGATTCGTATTGTAATTTCTTCGAAAGTTTAAGAAAAGAGAAGAAGATAGATTATGAAATTTTAGTGGTAATAAATGGAACAACAGACAATACAGAAGAAGTTGTAAGAAAATTTAAAAAGCAGAACAAAAGAATTTCTTATCTTGTTCTGAAAATAGGAGCAAAAGGTCTGGCAGTTATGCAGGGGTTCAAGCTAGCCACTTCAGGAGATAGCAATTTAATAGGATTTGTAGATGCAGATCTCGCAACAGGTCCAGAATCTTTTTATGACTTAATAAGAAATATAGGAAATGCAGACGGGATAGTTGCAAATAGATATCTGCCTGGAAGTAAATTAATCCCTAAAATGACTTTTAGAAGAATTGTTGTAGCAAAGGTTTTCAATTTGATTGTAAGAACCCTGCTATTAATGCCTTATACAGATACTCAATGCGGGGCAAAACTTTTCAATAGAAAGGCTGCAGAATTCTCATACAAAAATGTAAAAATGTCTCAATTAGCTTTTGATGTAGAGCTTTTGTTCATATTAAACAAAGCCGGTTTCAGGATAAAGGAAATTTCTACTGTCTGGACAGATATGGATGGATCCAAATTAAATATAAAAAAAGCATCTATACAAATGTTACTCGCAGTATTGCAGTTAAGAATTCTTTATTCTCCTTTTAGAAAAGTTCTTAAACCAATTGAGCCTTTGGTAAATCTAATTTGGAGAGCAGTAAAATGAAAATAGGGATAGCTGCCTCATTTGGAGGTCATGTAACAGAACTCCAGAATATTCTAACTAAGGAAGTGTTGGGAAAATCCAGCTTGATTTATTTTACAGAAGAAAGTTCTAGAACAAAAAATATGAAGGAGAAAGTATATTTCTTCAAACCATTGGGATATAATCCTTTTCCATACTTTACAGCTCTTCTAAAATCTATAAATATCTTAAGGAAAGAAAAAATATCATTGCTGATAACAAACGGAGCAGAAATAGCCCTTCCAACGATAATTGCTTCAAAAATCTTGGGAATAAAAACAATATATTTAGATATCGCAGCAGCAGCAACAGTGCCGACAAAAGCAGGAAAGCTCTCCTATTTTTTCTCAGACATATTTTTAGTGCAATATCCTCACATGGCGCACCACTACGGGAAAAAGGCGAGATATGTTGGAGGAGTAATATGATTTTTGTAACAGTCGGGAATCACGATCAGGGATTTATCAGACTAATAAAACACCTGGACTTATTAGCCCCCAAACTAAAAGAAGAAATTATAATTCAAAAAGGCCATACAAAATACAATTGTGTTAGTTGTGAATGCTTTGATTTTGCTCCTTCTCTTGACAAATATTACAAAAAAGCAAGGTTAATAATAGTTCATGCAGGAATAGGTACAATGTTGGAGCTTCTTAAAAATTACAAAAAGCCAATTATAGCAGTTCCAAGGCAGTTTAAATTCAATGAGCATATCAATGACCATCAAGTAGGCATGGCGCAGTATTTTGAGAGAAAGTTGGGAATAAAAACAGATTATGATATTTCTGATTTAGATATCACAACTCTCAGAAATTACAAAGATGTAGCTCCTCACAACGAGACTAACCTAACAAACCTTCAG
>CAZWLX010000017.1:2427-9345 GCA_964634845.1 Candidatus Woesearchaeota archaeon
CAATATCAAAAATAAAAAAACAAACCATATCATAATAAAGCTTATAACTTCTATTTTATCATGAGAAAAATGAAAAAACATCCGAGAGTCAGCATTGTTACATGCACTTATAACGGAGAAAGAGTAATAGACCAGTATTTTATGTATCTTTTCTCGCAGGATTACCCAAAAGAAAAACTAGAGGTAATAATCGCAGATGGGGGAAGCACAGACAAGACTCTGGAAATTATAGAAAAATACAGAAGAAAATATCCAAAAATTCTAAAGAAATTTCACAATAAAGCAAAAGTTTCTATAGGAAAAGGGGCAGGAATGGATACTTTCACTAGAAAAGCAAAAGGAGATTACATTGTTCAATTAGACCAAGACAACTTGCTAATTCAGAAATCCTGGTTAAGCAATATAATTAATATTCTGGAATCTGATAAAGAAATAAGCGCAGTACAATCAAGAATGGCTATTCCAAAAAAAGGCCAGATAATAGATAAATACATCGGAGCAATAGGAATAGAAGACCCATTTACAATCCCTTATTCTCTTAATTCAGAAATAGTTTTCAATCCAAAGAAGTTTTCCTATAACAAAAGAGGGAATTATTTTGTATATAAAATAAATCCCAAGGATTTTTTCTATGCAGGAGATAATGGCTTTGTAATTAGGCGTTCTGATTTTCTAAAATCAGGAGGGTATATTCAGGACATAGATAACTTCTATAGGATGGGGAAATTAGGAATGAAAGTGGCTGTGCCAAAAGATATCAAGCTTCATCATAAAACAACAACAACTCTGAAATCCATGATAGAAAAAAGAGCTTTTTACATAAGAAATTATCTTGTAAAAAACTACGAGAAAAGAGAGTTTTACTGGTTTGATCTTAAAAAGTCAGACTTCAGAACGAATCTAAAATTCATCAGGATTGTAATTTTCAACCTTCTTTTTATTCCAGGGCTGATTCAGGCAACTGGCAAATATATAAAAGAAAAAGAACTTTACTGGTTTATTCATCCAGTAGCTTTATTTGCAATCACTGTGGCTTACATTTATACTTTTTTATATTCAAAGATCTTTAAGAAAGTTGGAGAGGCAAATATTTAGTTAAGATGCACAATTTCATAAACAAATGCATCTCCTTTTAAGCTCAAGAATCTAAATTCAATATTTCCATATTTCTTTGAAGGAATAAATTTCTGTTGTCCTGTAGTAAAGTCAATTTCAGTATCCATAAATGGAATAAGCCATTTTCCCAGTCTAACATTTCCATTAGCATCCTGAACATACTGGACCTGTTGCATCCAGTCAGGATGTCCTGGCTCTGAAAAAGTAACAATCACATATCTTATATTTTTATTCTCTTCCAATTTAGGAAGAACTTCTTCAAGTTTTAATCCCTTATTAGTTGGAGTGCCGGCTATTTCGTTAGGATTATATGATTTTCTCTCTGCATAATACTCTGTTTGAGGAGTGGGAATATCCATTATAATATCTGTTTCCTGCGAGATTTCTTTAATAAGCAGGCTGGCATCTCTAATCCCAGAGAAACTTTCAATCTTGTTTTTGATAATAAAATCAGCGTGTTGATATTGATAATATCCTCCGAAACCAATCAAAAGAATAAGCAGGATAACCCCAATTGGTTTATAATACTTTGATATATAATCAGTAATCAGCAATGTTCCCCTGGAAACACAAACAAAAGAGGCAAACAATAGTGGGAAATACCATCTTGGCTCTCCAAAATCAGGAGCTCTTTGGAAAAATATAAAGTATGCTAATGTGATTATTATGGACAAGATAAGGAATAAATCACTTTTAACATCGCTTTCCGAGCTCTCTTTATAATGTCCGATATACAGGAATATTTTCCCAATCATGACAATAAATCCAATCCAGAATAAGTAAAGGAGAATATTCCAATTTCCGCTTAGAGTGTTAAAGTAAGCCGGAAAAACATCAAAAGGCACTAGGCTAATCTTATTTTCAGGATGATAATACGCTCCTGCAACATCTGTAATTCCTGCTGTAAAGATAAAACTCTCTGAAAAAATCAATAAAATGATTGCTATTGCCAGCCCAATCCAATTATATTTGTCTTTTACCAACTCTGAAAATTTCCTCGTTATCAGCATATAAACTAAAAAGAAAAACCCAAAGACAAAATACCCCCTTCTTGTCATATATGTTAGTACAACAAAAATAACTGCAATGGGAACAGCCCAATTGCTACTAATCTTTCCAAAAATCTTCTCCCTTTTTTCATATCCTTTCCAGAAGACATAAACTGCTAAAAAACCAAAAAACAAACCAGGTATTTCTAAATGAAATCTCGTGCTATTAAACAAAATCTCCCAGAAAGTAGCCATTAAAAAGCTACAAATTAAAGCAATCTTTTTATCTTTATACATAAGGTTTGCAACAACATAGGCAAGATAAACTAAAATAATGCTCGGAAGAATTTCTAAAAAAAACTTTGTAATTGCTTCGCTAAGCCCAAGTTTAAAAAACACAGCCACAACAAAAGGAAAGATAGAATTATGTTGTTCTGTAACAATCCACGGAACATTGAATCCTGCGATATTTTTTGCATATGCTAAATAATCTGATTCATCCCACCACAAAGGCTGTGTCTTTGTTAGAGAGAAATAATAAAGTCTGAGGACAAGAGCTAATATAAATATTCCAATGAAGATTAAATTATTTCGATTATAAATCCATTTTTTAATCTTGTTTTTCCTCTCTTCTACTGCCTTGTCTTCTGAAACCATAATCTATCTTACAAATACCTGTTTTTATTTGTTTTCATCTCTTATTTCTACTCTCTTCCTTCTCATTTCTTAGAACTCTCAATCCTTTTCCATGCATCTTGATAATGCTCTTGTTTAATCCCAATATGGTAAAAAACTAAAAGCCAAATATAGAGTCTAATTGGGAATAATAACCACGTATATAAAATTTCTTTTAAATTTCTAGGGTAAGCTAATGCTCTATATCCTTCAAAGATCTCATTTCTAAAAGATTTTGTTCTAGGTATCTTCTTTACATTAACATATTTCCCCAAAGATTCATGACTTTTAGCAGTTCTTTTCTTTTGCTCAATAAAATCCTTTAAATTCTTGGGAAAAGAAACAAAAACCTCTGCATTAGGAGAATAAGCAATTTTATACCCTTTTTCTCTAAACAAAAGAGGAACAACAGTGTCTTCAGCAACATCAATCGGGAATCTCTTTATAATTCCATTTCTAAAAGCCCATAAATATCCAGAGCATTCTAAAAATTCATTTTTCTTAGCTCTTTTTAATCTTGCTCCATGCGCTCCTGCATCGCATAGTAAATGACTCCAATATCCAAAGAGATTCTCTCTAGAATCAATGCTTTTAGGCCTTCCTGTAACACATCCGACTTTCTCATTTTCAAATGGTTTAATTAAATCTTTTAAACTATCTTTTCCAACAAAAACATCTCCATCACTTAGAACAATAATTCTTCCATTAAGTTTAGGCAAGATTTTATTCAATGCAAAGCTCTTCCCTTTTCCAGGGTCAATGATTTTTTTAACTCTTTTATCCATTAATTCATACTCTTCCGTAATTGACAAAGTTTCTTCATCAGGAGCAATAACATAAATCGTATAATCCTCGTTTATTTCTTGCTCCAAAAATGCCTCTATCGCTTTTCCTATAGTATATGGCTCATTATCAGATGTTATGACTATGTTTATCATTTTTACTCATCTCCCATAAAAATGAGAGGCTAAAAATCTTCCCGATTTTTATGTTTATCATACTTTTTCCTCATAGGTTTAGTATAAAAGCTTATTGTTTAAAGCTCCTCTTTACAGCAGAGAGAACATCATCAACCTTAATGCTCTTTACCAAATTCTCGTCATACTCATTCATTTTCTCTGGGAAAAAATCATATAATTTTTCAGAAACAATCTTCTCTAATAATCCATAAGATTCAACTTCATTAGGACTAGTGCAGAAAAATAATCCAATGCACTTCTTTCCAAGCGCAAGAGAGACATGCAATGCTAAACTATCTGAACAAACTATTATCTTGCATTGATTTACCAATGAAGTAAATTCTCTAATGCTATTGTTGGGGTCATTTGTAAAGATCTTAATATTCTCCTCATCAAATTCATTTTTCAATCTTTCAATCTTCTCACTTTCCTCAATTCCTCCAAACAAAATAATTTCAAAATTCTCTTCTCTCAACTTTTTGACAAATTCTCTAATTCTTTCTATATGCCATGCCTTTGAAGGCCACCTCTCACTAGCCCCTATATGAATTCCAATTAACTTGTCTTTCTCTATTTGATTTCTGTCAATAAAATTCTCTCCATATTCTCTCTCAGATTGATTAAGAAAAATCTCATACTTTTCTTTATTGTAAGAAATTTCTGCAGCCTTAAAAATCAATTCCTGGTATGTTTTTTTATTTGTCTTTTTAACTTCATCATCAAATACAGTATTAAGATAATCTTCTGCCCCTGAATTAAAAGGAGTTGGATATCCTTGATCAGAAGAAAAGCCACATTTCTTTTTTGCTCTGATATTTTTTGCTAAGTCTGTTGCTTCTTCCTCAATGTCAAAGTTATATAAAATATCAAATTCTTCATCAAAACTTTCTTTAAAATCTTTTATTTTATCAATATCTTTGTTATTTTTTAAAAGCTCAAAGGCATTTTCTTTAGTAATCCAAGTTATCTCACAATTCTCATACTTTTTTTTCAACGCTTTTGCTATTGGCAATGTTCTCAAAACATCTCCCAATGCTCCTAGTTTTATAATTGCGATTCTCATAAATTTACAGGATAAAGAAAGTTTTTAAGGCTATCCAAAAGCTTAAATCTAACTATATATGTAAAACATCATGAAAGTATACATCGCAGGCAAACTTGAAACTCAGGATGAAAGAGAGTTCTTAGAAAAAGTAGATTCTCTTTGTAAATCTCTAGGAATAGAGACTTTTCTTCCGCATAGAGATGTCGGATTGGCAAAAAGCATAAAAGATGTAGATTCAATTTTTAAGGGAGATATTATCGATGGTTTTAAGGACATAGATTTAGTTATAGGTGTTTTAGATGGATTGCATGTTGGAGCAGGAACTTCTTGGGAGCTGGGTTATGCGTATGCAAAATCTATTCCATCAATAGGAATTAAAACCGACGAATCTGTAAAAGACGCTTTAGAATACTTGAGTGCAATTTTAATTTCCTCAATGCCAATTGTCTCCAGCTTAAAAGAATTAAAAGAAATGTTAATCTCTCACAAAATCTCCATAGGGTAATCTTCAGGTCTGACAATCGCCATCTTTTCTCCATTATGTAGTTTAATAGCAATCCTGCACTTTTTCTTGCCTTGCTTTCCAATATCAGATATCTCTACACTTTCTACTATAGCTTCTTTTCCTGCAATTTTTATCTTATCTCCCTTCTTTAATTCAGAGGCTTTTACCTTCATGTTTACACTGATTAAAACAAATTTATAAACTTTCTTACATTCGAAACACCATGAAATCAGCTCTTATTTTATGCTCCGGAGGTTTGGATAGTGTAACTCTTGCTCATTATGTAAAAAAAAGACTCAAGTATAATTCAATAAAATTGCTCTTTTTTAACTATGGGCAGAGAAATGCAAGGTCTGAGAAAAAATATGCGAAAATATGTGCCAAAGATTTAGGAGCTAAATTCATTAAAGTGAGATTGAAAAATTTAGATAAAATCTCCCCTTCATTATTGACCTCAAATCTAGAAGCAAATGAAGTTGCTCTAAAATCACTCAAAGATACAACTAATGAAAGCAACAACTGGTATGTGCCTTGCAGAAATCTAATTTTCTTGTCATATGCCTCTGCAATCGCAGAATCTCTCTTCATAAAAGAAAATAAGGAAGTAGAGATATTTGTAGGATTCAAAAACGAGGGAAAAGAATCCTACCCAGACACAACGCAGGAATTTTTGGATAATTTAAATAAATTAAATAAATCTTCAACAATGGCCAAACCGATAATCTCTGCCCCGTTAATAAAAAAAGATAAAGAAGATATAGTTCTATTAGGAAAGAAAATAGGATTAAATTTCAACAAAACTTACAGTTGTTATGTAGGTAAAAGAAGGCATTGCGGATATTGCCTCGCATGCAGATTAAGGCAAGAAGGATTTTATTGGGCAAATATCAGTGACCCAACAATATATAAGATAAAATTAAAGGATTTTAGACTAGCTAAGTAATCTTTCCATCTTCTTAATTATCTTATCCCAGGAAAATTGCTCAACAGATTTTTTGGCATTTTCCGCAATTTTCTTAGTTTCATAGTTTTTCTTATTCAAAACAAGGTCAATCTTTTCTGCTAAGTCTCTTGCATCTCCAATCCTAAAGATAAATCCATTCTTTCCATCATCTACTAAATCAATAACCCCTAAGTTATGGCTGCCAATAACAATTTTCTCCCTTGCCATTGCTTCTATTAAAGATTGAGGCATTGCTTCTCTTTTACTAGATAAAACAAAAATTCTGCAGGAATCAACTTTCCTTATTTTCTCTTTAATATCATAAATAGGAGGCAAAAATATAATCCTATTTCGTAATCCCAGTTTATCAACTAAGTCTTTTAGTTTGGCAAGATAATTGCCTTCAGAAGGACCAACAATTTCTAATTTTATCTTTTTATCTTTAAGCAATCCACTAGCTCTAATTAATGTCTCTATATCTTTAATAGGACTTATTCTTCCTAGAAATAATATCTTATTTTCTTTCTTGTTTTTCCTAGTTTTAAAAAATTCTTCAGGAATACCATTTGGAATATATTCTATTCTTCTTTCATCAACACCTACTTATCGTAAGAAAAGTAATTCCCACTTTGTTATTGAAATTAGTTTATCTAATTGATTCAGTGTCAGTGATCCTATAGAAAAAT
>CAZWLX010000018.1:0-3513 GCA_964634845.1 Candidatus Woesearchaeota archaeon
GTTAAGGAGAAATGATTATAGAAATACTTAAATATTTTAATTTCTAGTGATTTTATTGTAATATGGCATTTAAAGGTAAATTGAGAAAATTGGGGAATGCATTAACTTTGGTTGGTGTTTTAAGTGGAGCTACTCTACAACATGGATGCGGATTGGGAGCTTACGCTAAAGATCCGAGAGCAGGAGCAGTTTGGAACGAGATGGCTCAAGGGATGTGGTATCATGAAACTGAAACGGAGGCTGCAAGAATACAGGCTCAAGGAATGACGGATGCTGCTAGAACATTAGCTGGGCAAAATAATTATTCTGGTGGGCAGGGGGCTGGAAATCAGGCACAAGGCAATGTACAAGTTGCTAAAGATGACTCCAGAGATTTAGTTAGCATGGGGAAGATTGCTGATAAAGATGGATTATATCTTTCTAGATGGGTAGATGTGAACGGCAATGGCTTAGCTGAGCTTGGAGATGATATATTTCAAGAAACAAATATATTTTATCCTGGAGATAGTATATTTCTTATAAGAAAAACCCCTCCGAGAATGACAACCGGTCTTCAAATGTATCCCGTATCAAGTCGTTCTGTAATCGTTTTATTTGATAAGGAGACTAATAGCCACAATGATTTACAGACTATACAGACAGATTATAATTTTGGGAATTTTTCGGTGGACGAGCTTATGAAACTTTTTGGTACTGAAAAAGATAAAGTAGAGTATGCTTTTGAATTGTATGATGATAATACCAAGAAACTTCTATATAGAAAGAACATATTCATAGATAATAGAAATTAGAAGACAAAGATGAAAAGTTTGTTGCTCCTGACGGAGATTTTGGTGTTGAGAAAATAGTAAATGTTCCTTATGATGGTGCTATCTTTGAAGACGTTAAGTTATTCATGCCGTATAATCGGCTTGATTTAGATGCTGGGAAACATAAATTATGGTTTAAACCACATCTTTGGCATCAACACATCTGAGGCTTTACTGAACTTGGAACCTCTATAAGAGAAGAGGATTGGGGAGCAACCATTAGTGGTGAAAGAATGGAAGGAGAATTTCCATCTAGGTATTTTACATTCCCCGCGCAATAAACCTTTCTCTAAATATTTATAAATAACATTTCTTTGTTTAATGCATGATAAAAAAGGGGAAAGACAACTTTATTAGACACGCTGCGATTTTACAGATTATTTTGTTGATTAGTTTTAGTTTTGCGTTTTCATTTATTTTTAATGCGGGTTTGGGAAGTGCTCAAGAATTGACTGAATCTCAAATTCAAGAATTTCTTCAATTAAATCCGGAGGCACAACGTAAGGTTGTTCAATCAGAACCAAAGTATGCCCCCTTCTTTGGAGAAGATTCTCCAACAGTAAACTCTGCAGCATTGGCTGCTACTGGAAGCCAGCTTAGAGTAGGTGCTAAGGAGATTATTAAAAATTATGGGGCAATAGATAAAGGCAAGGCATTAATTGTGAATGTCGGCGACAAGGTTGTGGAACTTAATAGTTTAAAGAGCACAGTTCCTCCAGGAGGGGGAGAAGCTATTTGGGAAGGAATAACTAAATCAGGAGAAACTATTAAAATTCCAGCAGGTGAAGCAAGTAGACTTCTTGAGAGCGGAGCCATAACAGAACTAGCATCTGGGACAGGACCATACTCATACAAGTTGCCTTTTGTTGGAACAGAATTTACCGGCGTTGCAGCACATCTTGTTCAAGGATTGGTTTGGGCAGGAGTTGTTTATGGAGCAGCTAGATTAGTTGGACCTTGGATTGGATTAGACGATAAAAACGCAAATGTGCTTGGACTTGCAGGAGCTGCAGGAATAATGACATACAAAGGAATAAAAGCATTGCAAGAAAGTAATCTTGGACTTGGCAAAACAGGAATTTTATCAAAAGAAGGTTTCATAGGAAAAAATGCAGGGCTTGTTGGAATAGGAGTTGCTGTTGCTGTATTTGTTTTATTATATAAGAAAGAAAAGAAAAAATTAGTTACATTTGAATGTTTGCCTTGGGAACCTCCGATTGGAGGAAGTTCTTGTGAGCAATGTAATAAAGATTCCTTCAGACCTTGTAGCGAGTATAGATGTAAAGCATTAGGACAAGCTTGTGAATTATTAAATCCAGGGACAAATGAAGAAAGATGTACGTGGGTAAATCCAAGAGATGTTACATCTCCTACAATACAGCCATGGACAGATGCATTAAAACCTATTGGAGAATTAAAATATACTCCTAATAATGCAATCAGACCTCCAAATAGGGGAGTGAAGATTGTTAGAACAACTGGAGGAACCAGTGAAGGATGTTTACAACCATTTACACCGTTGGAATTTGGAGTGATTGTTAATGAGCCTGCTCAATGTAAAGTTGATTATGATAGAAATAATAGTTTTGAAGCAATGCAGTTTTACTTTGGAGAAAGGAATTTGTATGCTTATAATCACACTCAAAGAATGAGACTGCCAGGAGTTGACACACAGCGAGGAGGAGTTAACTCAAGTGGTTCTCCAATATTGGAAAATGACGGGACATTTAACTTGTTTGTAAGATGCCAGGATGCTAATGGAAATCAAAATGAAGATGCATTTGTATTTAGCTTCTGTGTTGATCCAAGTCCGGACACAACTCCGCCTATAATTGAAGAGACGAGCATTGTTAACAACGGAGCTGTTAGATATAATGCTGATTCTGTGCCAATAGAAGTTTACACTAATGAGCCTGCTGAATGTAAATGGGGCAGACAAGATAAGAGTTATGATGACTTAGAAAATGAAATGACTTGCAATACTGAAAGTTTCCAAGTAAATGCAGACTTGCAATACACGTGTTCTGGAGAGCTAACAGGAATTGTTAATCAACAGAGTAATGACTTTTACTTTAGATGTAAAGACCAGCCAGACAAGGCTGATAATGAGAGGAATGTTAATGTTCAGAGCTATAAATTAACATTAAGAGGAAGTCAGGAACTTAATATTATTGAAGTTGCTCCTAATGAAACAATAAAAGGAAGTACTGAAACAGTACCTGTAACATTAAAAGTTAAAACAGATGACGGAGCTGATGAAGGAGATGCTATCTGTTACTTTAGTATTTCAGAAGATAGCGATGATTTTGTTGCAATGTTTGAGACAAATAATTTTGAACACAAACAGCAACTTGATTTAGTAGGAGGAGAGTATACTTACTTCTTTAGGTGTGTTGATGCAGGAGGAAACACTGCTGAAAGCGAGACAACATTCAGCGTTATTGTTGATAAACAAGCTCCAAGTGTTACAAGAGCTTACAAAGACTTAGATGCTCTAAAAATAGTTACTAATGAAGATGCTCAATGCGTTTATTCCTTGAACAACTGCAATTATGTATTTAGCGAAGGAATTGCTATGCTGAAAGTTAACCCTTCAATAGGAGATGTTCATTACGCAGAATGGAAACCTAAGAACACATACTATGTAAAGTGCAAAGATGAAAGAGGAAATGAACCAAGTCCAAATCAGTGCAGTATTGTTGTA
>CAZWLX010000018.1:3523-3843 GCA_964634845.1 Candidatus Woesearchaeota archaeon
GGTGTTGAGATTTTATAACAATTGAACACAATAATTATTATATAGTTCTATAAGTTCTGGAATTATGGATTATTTAACTGAATTGGCTGATAAATATATGGATGCCTTTAGAGGTTTGGCTTCTGATGGAGGAATTGGGGCAGTAGAAAGACGAGAAGGTGTTTTCGGAGATGTTGCCCGTATGTGTATTGAAGATAGAAGAGCATTTTTAGCTATTTTGCGTGCTAAAAGAGAAACACTTGATGGACTAGGCAATACAGGCCGTGCCGAAGTTTATGACAGAGCGATACAACTTTATAACGAGAAATTAACAGCTGCCT
>CAZWLX010000018.1:3853-8985 GCA_964634845.1 Candidatus Woesearchaeota archaeon
TTCATTAGACTATTTCAGAAAGAGATATCTTTAATTTTCAAAAAATTGAGAAAACTTTTGACCTTTAGATTTAGCTGTTTCTAATGATATTGCAAAATATTTTCCAGTGTCCTTTAATTTATCAGGAGAAATAAAAAGCCATCCTTCATAATTAAACCTTAGAGCTATGACTGGTTTTAATCCCAATATGTAAGAGAAAGTTATGAAATCTTCTATTTGCTGTTTTTTTATGTAAATCGTTGTTTTCTTAGAAGATTTTGCTTCTATTGTGTATCCTTTTCTGCCTGTTTTTGCAGCTATTAAATCACATGGAGAATCATCGTTTACACCAGAGCCTGCGACTCTTACAGCTCTCCAGCCATGCTCTGTAAATATAGAGAGTAATTCACGCTCTGCTTTGCTTCCTTTTGCTTTGTTTGACGGCATTTAAGATTTAAGAAAAGATATTTTATAAATATGTGGGATTTTGTTCTAAGAGATTATAAATTTATTTTATTACAAATCTCTTGCTTGGAGTGTTCTACGCCCGTTTGCTTTTGCTCTTTCAGATGCTTCCTTGAGTAAGGAAAGAACTTTCTTGTTTAGAGCTTCTGGAACATCTGAAGAAACATTGAGTTCTGAAACAGCTTCTTTGATTTTTGATTTTACAATTAAATCTGTCATTTTTTAATTTCCCCCTTTCACTTTGAATTTTCTGGCTTCATAAATGGAAAAAGAATTACATCTCTTATTGATGTGTGATTTGTGAATAACATGACAAGTCTTTCAATTCCTATGCCTACACCGCAGGCAGGGGGCATTCCATGTTGCAAGGCAATAATAAAATCTTTGTCTGTTGGCATTGCTTCTTTGTTTCCTGCTTTTCTCTCTTGCTCTTGAGATTTAAAGTGTTGCTCTTGTAATTTTGGATCATTTAATTCTGAATATGCTCTTGCTAATTCTAAACCTCCGATAAATGGCTGGAAAACTTCTGCTTTTTCAGGATTTGAAGAGCTTGGTTTTGCTAATGGAGAGGATTCTATTGGATAATCAATAAGAAATGTTGGTTGAATTAACTTTTCTCTGAATAATTTCATTAATTCGTCTTGAATATTTGATTTTGTTATTCCATCGCTTGGAATTTTATGCTTTTCTGCTATTTTTTTTGCTTGTTCATCTGATTTTATCTTGGAAACATCTTCGTTTAAATATTTTTTTATAGCTTTATCTAGAGGAAGAACAATCCATTTTGAGACATCTATTTTATTTCCTTGATATTCAAATTTATAGCTTCCGAAGATATTTTTAGAAATTTGCTTTATTAACTCTTTAAATAGATTCATGCCATCTTCATAACTTGCATAAGGTTGATACCATTCAATCGTCATGTGCTCTGGATTATGATTCCTATCAACGCCTTCGTTCCTGAATTTCTTTGTTATTTCGTAAACTCTGCCAAGACCACCAACAAGAGCTTTTTTTAATGGAAGTTCTGGAGCAATGGACAAGAAAATATCTGAATCATATGCGTCTATATAAGTTTTGAATGGTTTTGCCAGAGCTCCGCCATAAACAGATTGAAGTATTGGAGTTTCTATCTCTAGAAATCCGTGCTTGTCCATAAAATCTCTAAGAGTCTTTAGAATTACTGCACGCTTTTTGAATGTTTCAGATACAGACAGATTTGAGATTAAATCTAGATAACGCTTTCTATAACGCTCTTCTTCATCTTTTAAACCGTGGAATTTTTCAGGGAGAGGTAAAATTGATTTAGATAGCAAAACAGCTGATTTAACTATTATTGAAAGTTCTCCGCGCTTTGTTCTAAAGATATTTCCTTCGATACCTAAAAAATCCCCGGAGTCTATGTATTTCTTGAAGAATTCTGAGACAGACTTAGAAGTTGTGGGAGACTGCAACATGATTTGTATTTTTCCTGTTGAGTCTTGTAAAGTCCCGAAGGCAATTTTTCCTAAATCACGAAAAGTGAGAAGACGCCCTGCTACTTTTGCAGAGGTTTTTATTTTTACTTCTGGCTTTAGTTTTTTATGTTTTTCCTGTAATTCAGAAGCAGATTCCTTAACAGAAAAGCTATTTGGGTAAGGATTTATTCCTGCTTCTCTTAGAGCTTTTACCTTTCTTAGTCTTTCAGAAATGATTTGTTCTTCTCTTCCCATTTTTATCATAAAGAAAAGTGGTTTATATAATTATTGAAAGGTTCCATGTTTATTTAAATTGATGATTAAAGGCTTAGGATTTTAAACTCTTTAAAGTCCTGGAATCTTTCTTCTTTTTCTTCTACAGAACGGATTTGAGAATGTTGGGGACCCCTCTTACATAGAGGAATCATTGAGTCTACATCTTCAGAATTTCCCTCCAGAAAGATTTCTACTTTCCCATTTTCAAGGTTTCGTACATATCCTTTAACATTTTTTTTATCTGCATGATCCTTCACAAACCTTCTAAAGAAAATACCTTGAACAGAGCCGGAAAGATAGAGCCTTATTGATTTCTTCATTTCACCACTAAAAATAATAAGTTAATATACTTTACCATGTTTCTGAGATTGCAAAGACGGAGAAGGCTCTTCTGTTTCTATGAAAGAGTCGTCTAAAAGTTTTATGTATGGAACTTCCTTCCAGTTTATTCCCAGCAACTTAGAGCATTGTTTATCCATTTCCAAAGGCAGACCTGCTAAAATTAATCCTTTTTCTGCTGCATCTACAATTGAAAAGTCAGGAGCTTTGCATCTTATGATATCATGAATAACGAATTTCATGGGATGTTTTCTTAGTTTGTTTTTAGTCAGAGAGAAGAATCCACGATAGTGTTTTGCAGGATATGCTCCAAGCATATTTGAAAATGCTCCTGCAATCTCTGTTTCGGGATCAGTATCTAGTTTTGTCAGAGAGAAAACAAAACTATTAAGCAAAATTTTAGGATATTGTATTTTCTCAAACTTTGTGAAATCAGAATCTTCTATTTCCTGCGTTTCTGCATAATTAAGATCCACTAAACCGATGCCGTACTTATCTGCTAATTTTTGATATCCCAAAGATTCAAACAGGTCTTCTGTCTCTGCTCCTTCAGAGCCTTCGGCGATACTGACTGTTGCTACAGGGTTTTTATTTTTCATAATAAAGTCTAAAACAGATTCTACAAAAGCGATATCAATATTATTTTCTGGTGCAGGCTTTAAAGTTAATTTCAATACGATGGAGTCGTATTTTTTTAATTCCAAAGGCAATCTCAGCAATCCCAGAATTTTTGGAACTGTCTCATTATAACTCTTAAATTGTATAGATGCGCCTTTTGCCATTTTCTCTTTAGAAACAAGAGACTTTTAAGGATTATTATGTTTAACTATATGCTATTTTTAGCTTAATCTATCTAATTCGTTGTTTAAAATTGACAAAGTCTGAGAGGCAAAATAAGTATTAGGACCTATTGAGATTCTCTTTATTTGCGATTTATAACGCTTTAGTTCTTTTTTTAGTAATGGAAGACCTTCATGATCTCCCAATAGAAAGACCGGATTTTCCTCAAGAGAGACAGACCTAATATCATCTCCCTTTTTATCTAAAATGTAAATGGTCTTGCCATTATCTAAGAATTCACGCATCACTGGAATTAAAGACTTTTTCTCTATAAAATACCCTGGAAAGACCTCATTTTTTTGATTTGGAACATACTTGTAAAGCATTTTTTTGATTATAGATGCTATATCTTTTTTGTTAAGATAAATTTTGTCTTCTCCTGTTTGACCTTCTAAAACTGGAGAAAAAATAAGATGCTTTGTGGGGTCTGATGGCCCGTCAAAGACAAGATGGAAAGAAACATCTCTTCTAATGTCATGGCTTAGAAAAAATGCTGCAATTACGCTGTGGATAGCAATGTCTAGCCTTCCTGAAGACATTAAATCATTCTTTTTTATTAAGTTTCCTGATGTCGGTGCTTTGCTTGAATAATATATGAATGTTCTCATTTTTTAATCTGCTTTCTTCTGGAGAATCTTTTCGCAACTTTTGGACTCCAGATATAAACTAAAACTCCGTTTTCAGCTATGGCAATTTTATTAATAACTTGAAGATAATCAAGAACAATTAGATAAGTTTGCCACATAACTCTTTTGGGTAGTTTTTTCCATAGTTCTGTTCTGTTAAATTCTCCTGAATATTTATCTATGGTTTTTTCTATCATTAAAACAGTCTCAAGAGTTGGAGATCTTGCAAATGGGTTTTTTTTGTTGAGCAATTCCATAATTATCTATATATCAATTGATATATAAAGGTTTCTCCTGTTAATTAAAAACAAACATTGGCCTTGCAATTATATCTCCTTCATTGCAAGATTTATGAATTCCTATGAATTTATCTTTATTAAATAATGCGAAAATTTCTTCCTTAGGCAATTTATTCTTAATATCTGTTTTCATTAAAGGTTTTCCGATTAGTAATTGCTTTTCACTATCTTCATTTATCTCTATTATTGGAAGAAGAGATTTTATAACTTCTTCTGCTGGAATTAGCATGTCTTTGAGAGGTTTTTCATTACCTTTTTTGAATTCATCAACAGCTGATTCAAATTCATAAATAGTATATATTTTTCCTTGCTCTTCTGAAAAAATGCCTGCTTTCGTTCTTCTTAATTCAAGCATGTGTGCTCCTACTTGATTTGGCAGAGCTTCTCCTAAATCGTGTATTAGTTTTCTTATGTATGTTCCTGCTTGGACTTCTGTTTCAAATAAAACATCTTTTCCTTGTATTTCTAGAATTTTAAATGAGATAATTTCTCTTATTCTTTCTTGTCTTTTAACTCTTGAACGAACAGGAGGTAATTGAGTTATTTTTCCTATGAATTTTTTGAGCTGTTTTTCTAGAATTTTTTTATCTATTTCTTCATGGAGACGCATTATTCCAACGTAGGTTTTATTGCGATGCATTAAAATTTCTGATAATCTGCAAGCTCTTCCAAGAGTTATAGGAAGAACACCTGAAACTTGAGGGTCAAGGGTTCCCATGTGGGATGTTTTATTCAAGCCGAGAGCTTTCATAATATATTGTGAAACTTGGAATGATGTTGGACCAGATGGTTTATCTATATTTATTATTGAGAAATTTAGCAATGAGTTTATATCTTTATTTGACATTTAT
>CAZWLX010000019.1:0-782 GCA_964634845.1 Candidatus Woesearchaeota archaeon
TAATTGCGATAATATTTGCTATCAGATAAATAACAAACAAAAATAAGCTGACTCCTTCAGTACTTTTCATTTTTATCGTCTTTATTATTTGTGGGATAATCATTAATGAGAATAGAATAGTCGCAGTCCAGCCAAGAATTTGAGTTATATCCGCCATCTTAGTTAATCAAATTCTATTCAACAAAAACCTTCTCTCCATTCTTAATTTTATCCACAATCATCTTTGATATTTCAGGCCTCATAAACCATTCAGGAGGCATTTCTCCTTTTTGTAGCATTTCTCTTGCCTGAGTTCCAGAAATATGAAGTTTCTTATCTTCATCATGTTCTAAGAAAGGAGTATCGTGAATATATTTCTTCTCAACATCAGAATAAAATACTTTATCAAATTTAATCGGAACAACTCCCAGTTCTTCTTCAATAAATTTATCAAATATATCATGGCTTGCTTTAGGATGATAGAAATCCTTAACTCCTGTATGGTCTCTTCCAACAATAAAATGTGAACATCCAAAATTCTTTCTCACAAGAGCTGTAAATAAAGCTTCTCTAGGACCGCAATATCTAGAATAAGAAGCAAAACTGCACAACAAAACTTTTGAAGCAGGATAAAACTTCTCTATCATCTCTTCATAAGCCTTAATAATTACATCTGCTTCAAAATCTCCAGACTTTTTCTTCCCAATAACAGGATGCACAAAAAGTCCGTCACATAAACCTCTTTTCATTCCTTCTAGCTGAATAAACTCATGGCTCTTATGAATGACATTTCTTGTATGAAA
>CAZWLX010000019.1:792-6920 GCA_964634845.1 Candidatus Woesearchaeota archaeon
AATAACTTTGCTCCAGGCTCTTTCCATAAAAATCCTTCTTGTTTGTTTAGGAGTTAATTCATAAATCTTATATAAAGAATTTCTTCTTTTTATCAGTGTGATTTTCCCTCCAAGTAGAAAATTCCCTCTCTCTAAAAATTTCTTAACTCCAGGATGCTCTAAGCTCGTAGTTCCAAATATCTTTTGAGCAGAAGCTTCTTTATCTATTTCATAAATCTCTTCCAAATGCAGTATCCCATAAGCTTCTTTGTCTTTCTCAAATACCAAAGAAATATCTTCTCCTGTCTTAAATTTTCTAGCTCCTTCTTTTTCCAGCATCAAAACTATTGGCAAAGGCCAGACAGTTTCATTAGCTAATCTCATTCTATCTAAAACAGAATCAAAATCTTGTTTTTTCATAAATCCTTCAATAGGGCTGAAAGCTCCAATTCCTATTTGCTCAATATCCATTAATGTCTCTTCATCAATCTCAATTTTTTTATCAGGTAGTGTATGATTTTCCAGATAGTCAGGTTGGAATCTGTCTACTAACTTACCGCCATGTGGTTTAACAAGTAATTCAGGAGCATTATCTCCTTTTACATATCCAGAATTAGATATTTTCTCTATTAGATTCTTTCCATCAGCCTTATCCACAAAGTCTGCCTGATTTATTATATTAATTAGGAAATTAACAGTTTCAACAGGATATTTCCCAACAGCTGTTTCTTTTGTTAATGCAATTCCACTGGCTCCGTCTAGTATAGTATTAATAACATCATTAATTTCAGCTCTATTTGGCTTTAAAGAAAAAGACATTTGCTCTAATGTATTTGTGGCTACAAAAGCCTTTTTGCCCATTGCCCTAACTTTATTTATGATAAACTTCTGAATAAAAGGTATTCTTTCTATAGGCACTTGAGTGCTTAAATCTCCTCTATCTATTAAAACTCCATCAGAAACTCTTGCTATTTCTTCAAAATTATCCAATCCTTTTCTGGATTCTATTTTAGAATAAACTTTAACTTCAGGACATATTTTCTTAAATTCCTCAACATCATACTTAGATTCCATAAAAGACAAGGTAAAATTTCTTATTCCATATTTTTTAGCAAGTTCAACAGCTTTCAAATCTTTCTTGCTAAATGCAGGCAGATTAAATGTCGGACTATCAACATGAGTTGCTTTCTTTCCTCCAATCTTGCCTCCAATAAGTGTTCTGCATTCAACATGCCCTTCTCTATTAAATTTAGAAGTATCAACAACTCTAAGCAACAAGGAGTCAAAATCAATAGAAATAAGATCTCCTTCTCTTAGAACTGACGCCACTTCTAAAGGCGTTAAAAACAAATTCCCAGAGTTACATTCAACTCTATTCTTATGTATTTTTACCAAACCTCCCTCTTCAAAAACTATCTCATCAGTATTTCCAGACCTTATTTGGTTTCCTTCTGTATCTAAAATAACAGGAACTCCGTAGTCTTTTATATCTATTATTCTGGACTCAATGTCTTTTTCTTCTGTATGACTCAAATTAATTCTAAAGTAGTCAACACCTCTTTCTCTAAGCTTTCTTAAAATCTCTGGCTTATTAGAGCCAGGGCCTATAGTTGTTATTATATCAATCTTTTTCATGCACTAAATTCAATTAAGCGCTTTAAAAACTTTTATGTTATTGATAGCTATTTATAGCTAAGAATCTTTCTCTTGATATCTCTTATTATACTCAAATCATTTCTATCAAAACCTTTGACGAGTAATATCAAAGCAAAATATAATAAAAAGAATAAGATTATAAGAAGAACTATCATTAATCCAGATTCAATCATTCCAACTTTATTTCTTAGAATTATTAATATCGTTGTAGGCACAAGCGAGACAAGGAATATTAAGCCCATTTTTCTTCTGAAAGGATGTATCTTAAGAGTTTTATAAGACTGGAACAAGAATAATGAGTTAAGGAAAACTAAGGATATTGTTGTGGCTAAGGCTGCTCCAACAATCCCGTTTGAATTATCTACAAGAAAGATTGTAGGCATAGGAATTAAGATAATATTAAGAAAGATATTTAAAATAAATGCTGCCAATGTATCAATTAAAAGAAGCTTTGACCTGCCACTTATTGTTATAAGTCTATTGGAGATTATCAAAACAGAATTAACTAAAACTCCGAAGATAAGGAATCTTAATGCATCTCCAGCTACTAAATACTGGCTTCCGAATAGTAAATTAATAAAAGATCTTGGGAATAAAAAGATAAGTATGAACAAAGGCAGGTTAAGAGTAAATATCCATTTACTTATCTGCTTGGACAATTCTTTCACAACTTCCATATTTCCTTTTGAGTATTCTCTTGTTGCAAGCGGATAAAATAATTGCATAAATAGCTCTGTTGAAACCATAAGGAAAAAGGCAATAGGTATAGCAACATTGTAAAAACCAACAGCTTCTACGTTTTTGAAAAATCCTATAAAGAAGGAGTCTGTCCAGTGAAAGATAGTTATCAATAGACTTGAAAACAATAAAGGCCATGAATATTGGAAGACTTCTCCGAACAACCTTTTCTTCTCTTTCTTATCAATTCCTGATTTTCCAAATATCTCTTTTATCAAATACCTGCAAACAAGATATGCAACAACTAGTCCAGAGAAAATCCCTATTAAATAAGAGAATATAATCGCCTTAGTCTCAAGCCCGATTAGTAGAAGTATTACTAAGGCGATAAGCTTCGCAAGATTTTGTAAGATGTTGAATATAAATGAATACCAACCAGGTCTTTCATATGCCTGTATAACTGTAAGAAAAGCATTCATCAAAACAGTCGCAGTAACTAAAACGCTGAAAATCTTAAGAAATATTATGAGCCCTTCTTCATGAAATATATTTATAGATATAAACTCAGCTAAAAAGAAAAGCAAGACTCCTGAAACTAAGCTGGATATGAGAAGGAAAGATATGCTTGAGTTAAAAATGAACTTTATTTTATCTTTCTCTTTTTTCCCCCTATAATATGGGATAAATCTGGCCATTCCTTGAGTTATCCCTAATGATGAAATCACAACAAACCATCCAACAATCATTAATGCTAAAGACAATGTTCCATAAACTTCAGGTCCATAAACTCTTGCAACAACTATCCTATAAACATAGCTAATAATCTTTGATAAAATTATCCCAATAAATATAACAACCGAGGACTTAGCAAGTAGCCTTAGGGATTTATGAAACTCTAAATTTTGTTCTTCATCCATTTAGAAATGTAAATAATCAATTATTTAAAGCTTCATTTTAAGACTCACTGCACTTTTTCCCAAACTTTTAATATATTATATTCTCTAACAAGCTCAAATTCTTTCTGCCCAATGTCTTCTCCAATGCTAATCCCATATTCGACATTATCAATGTTTTCTAAGTTCCTAAGATTTACGTCAATTCCTCCCTCTATCCAGATAATCCTCCTGTCAGGTATGTTTGAGCTGGGCTCCAGTCTTTTCTTAAACAAACCAGTTTCCCCTTCAGCAAAAGCATTATAGTCTTGAATACTGATAAATTTATTTATTTTGTCACCCCAGTAAAGACTTGCAAGTCTTTGGTAATCATCTGGCAATTCACCGACAATAAATTTCTCATCTGGAAAATCCCTCTCAATTAATTCTAAATCTTCAATAACAATATCAGAATAAAATTCTTTTGAAAGTTTAAATGAATCAGGGTTTTCTATAACGCCTGCTATATCTTTCCCATCAAGACTCTTGTCGAATCCATTACTTATCTGAATTATATATGGAAACACAAATACCAGAGAAACAATAATTGAGAAGATAATGCTTGTCTTAAATTGTCTATCATCCAAATTTTTGCATAAAACCAGAGTCATAATAGGAACTATCGCAAGCATATATCTAATTTGAGGAGTAGCTAAAATTAGTAGTAAGCAGAGTGTCAGGAAAATTATTGTTTTTTTATTCTCTGCAAATTTCTTTATAGAATATAATTTCCAGAAATAAATAGGAACTGTTAATAAAACCAGGACTATTCTGGCGTATCTTATTCCATTGTCAGAAGACCCATAAATCCCTCCTAAGAAAGTTGCCGATATGTTGCTCAAAGTTGTTTTAAAGATAGTAAAAAATGCGAAATTAAACAAAAAGTGGTCCAAAACCAAGTTAGGAATAAGTCCAATAAAAATAAAGAAAACAAGATAAATTAGATGAGAGACTTTCTTATTATACATAAAAGCTATTGCTAAAAAGGCTCCAAAATACAAAATCGTATTCCAAAAAGCCCAGCCAAGCCCTAAGAAAACTCCTGAATAAAGCAAGTAAGTAATTTTATTGTTTAAATTGTATTTTTTGATGAAAACATAGCTCCAAAGAAAAAACAATGAAGCTATCTGAATCGGATTTACCCAGGGCCCCATATACCAGATTATAGGAGAAAGAGTAATCAGCCAAAGAGCTCGTTTATCTTTTTCAGAAGCCAGATAAACAGAATAAATAATTAGAAATAGAAAAACAAGACTGCTAACTTTTAACAGTATAAAACTATCAGCAATCCTGACCAATGGGCTGTGAACAAATCCATATAAATATGAATGAGAATTTCTCACATCTGCTTTAAATTTCCCTGCAAAGAACTTTGCAATATCCCCATAATCTCCGATATCTGTTGACCCATAATAATGAGTAGCCAAGCTAATAAAAATTAATAGAATAAAAGCTCCTGCAATATATTTGCTTTCCTTGGTATATAAAATTCTCATCTTAGTTTACAATAAATATGCTTCCTATAATTATTAAAACTATTCCGCTCCACTTTAAGGTATTTATCTTTTCTTTTAGATAGTATTTAGCCATAATCGTGCTCCATATATATGTTAAAGCAGATATAGGGTAAAGAACATTTAATTCTCCCCCTGTCAAAGCAATAATATATATAATTGCTGCAAGAGCAAACAAGATAAACCCAAAAATAAGCTCTTTATTCTTCATGAGAGCTATAATCTTAAACTTAAGATTTTTAGTTGATTGCTTAAACATAAATCCACCAACAGCTCCGATTACAGAGCTTACAATAACCAAGATTATTGAAATAAGGCTAGTTGACATTTGACTTCCTCCCTCCGATACCTATAGCAGAAACTCCAAGGAAAATAAATACAACTCCCAATATCTTAAAATAAGTTAAACTTTCGCTGACAAAATAAACAGGAGATATTAAAGTAACCCATAAATAACTCGTAGCAAGAAAAGGATGCAAAACACTTAATTCTCCTTCTCTAAAAGAAAGTATCATAGAAAGTGTTGCAAGTCCATAAAACAAAACCCCTGCAATCAAAAAAGGGTTTAAAATACCTTGAAGTGTAAATGCCAGGCTAAAAGAAGCTTTTTTCCAAAAAAGTTGTCCAATTCCAGCACACAAAGAGGAGAATAAAATAAATAAAAGAGCTGTTCTTGATGTTCCTTTCATTTACTTTTCCCCTCTAATCATTTTTGATAGCTTCTCTGTTATTATATGGTTAAGCATTAGATGAAAGTCTTCTACTCTTCCATAATGTTTTTCAGGATAAATTATATTATGGTCTACAATCTCCTTGGCTTTTCCCCCTCCAAATCCCAACAATCCGATTGTAACCATCCCAATATCGTTTCCTACCTCAACAGCTCTTAAGATATTAGGAGAATTTCCGCTTGCAGTAATAACAATTAAAACATCTCCGGGTTTAGCAGCATTTCTTAACTGTTGAGAGAAAATCTCTTCATAGCTTAAATCATTTCCCAAAGCAGTCATATGGGCAACATTATCTGTTAAAGAACTAACTCTTAATCTTCTATTTCCAGAATCATAATGATTATCTAATGTTCCTTTCCCTAAATCACAAGCCATATGGCTTGCTGTAGAAGCACTTCCGCCATTTCCAACAATAAAAACTCTGTTATCATGTTTCCAGGCATTAAATATAACTCCAATTATCTGATTTATTCTATTCATCTCTACAGACTGCAACCCTTCAATATATTTCTTAAAATAATCTATTGCATGCTCCATATCAATCTCCAACATGAATTATCTGACTTCCATGCCCTGTAAATCTAACCTTTACTTCTTTTAATTCTAAAATAATCCGGTACTCAAAATTTGCCTCATTT
>CAZWLX010000019.1:6930-8739 GCA_964634845.1 Candidatus Woesearchaeota archaeon
TTTTAGAGCCATTCTAACTTTGTCTTGACTTTCTCTATCACAATAAAATAATAAAAATCCCCCTCCTCCTGCTCCAAGAATTTTCCCTCCTTTAGCTCCAGCTCTTATGCCTAGTTCATACCATTCATCTATTCTAGGATTTGAAATACTGTCTGTCATCTTTTTTTTCTCAATCCAGTTTTCATGCAGAATAGAGCCAAACCTGTCTAAATCTCCTCTTACCAATGCTCTAGCAACTTCTTCAGATAAGTTCTTCATTTTTCTAAGGGTTTCTCTTTTTTCTTCAGTTCTGTCTCTTTGCTCTTTTAGTATATCTGAAGCAGACCTTGTCATGCCTGTATAAAATAAAATAAGATTTCTCTCAAGTTTATCCATAATTTCTTTGCCGCATACAACAGGAGTTACTACAACACTGTCATCAGGATTAAACTCTATAAAATTAAGCCCTCCATATGCAGTAGCATAATGGTCTTGTTTTCCAATCGGTCTTTTTAATATCCCAACCTCTACTTCTACAGCCTCTCTTGCCAACTGTTCTCTGGAAACATGTTCTCCTTTAAAAGCGTGCAATGCATGAAGCAATGCAACTGTAAATGAGCTAGAGCTTCCTAATCCTGTTCTAGTAGGCAAATCAGCTATTGCAGTTATTTCAATACCTTTTGTAATGTTTAAAAGCCGCAAGCATTCTCTAATCAATTCATTTTTTATGTCGTCTAGCCTATCCACAAGTTCTATCTGAGAATATTTGAGTAAAATCTTATTCTCAAAATATTTATGAACTGCAATATAAACATATTTATCAATTGTTATACTTGTAACGCTTCCTGACTCTTTTTCATAAAAAGCCTTTAAATCTGTTCCCCCTCCTGCAAAACTAATCCTGAGAGGAGATCTGGCAATTATCATATAAATCTCCTAGAAGCCCTGTTTAAATATTTTATTGGCTTTAATCGTAATAACCCCTTTTTATCTTTGCCCTTGTTTTTATAATATTTTTCAAGAAATTAGGGATATTTTTATTCACGCTAAGCACACTCTCTCTTGTTTCAACAAAACTAACAGGAACTTCCTTAATCTTATGGCCTTTGTAATAAGCTACTCCTAAAAGCTCACTGTCAAAAAAACCATTTTCTCTTCTTAATTTAGGGGAGATTTCTTTAGCTATCTTGCTTTTTACAGCTTTAAATCCGCATTGAGCATCTCTTGTTCCAACAGGGAGGATAACCGGCAGTATTATTCTGTTATATATTCTGGATATAGTGTCTCTGTAAAATCCTCTTGAATTTTCTTTTGTATGAAATCTATATCCTGCAGCAATGTCAGCTCCATTATTTATTGCTTTAACTAAATTAGGTATAAACTTAGGATGGACAGAATTATCAGCATCTGTGAAAACAAGAATGTCTGCGTCACTATTAATCCATATTTCTATTATTGCATTATCCTTGCTCGGTCTGTCAAAATGCCTTGCTTCTACTTCCTTATATTTCTTAGCCAATTTCTTAGCCACTTCATAAGTGTTGTCTTTACTTCCGTTCTCGCCGATAATAATTCTCCAGGAAAAATCAGTTTTCTGTTTTCTCAATGTATCAACAATTAATTTTATGTTTTTTCCAAGATGCTTTGACTCGTTATAAGCAGGTATAGCAATATCAACTTTTATCTTTTTAGCCATAATTCTCCATACTTGAAACATTTAAAAACATTTACCCTCCTTTAAGATAATGAGAAAAGCGATAATTTTATCAGCAGGACTTGGTATGAGGATGCGTTCTGTTGCGCAAGATTTACCAAAAGTCATGCTTGAGA
>CAZWLX010000020.1:0-2185 GCA_964634845.1 Candidatus Woesearchaeota archaeon
AGAGACAGATGCTGCGGCAGTTCTCTTCAACTATTTAGAATCTCAAGAACTTCCTGTTCCAGTAGCAGTATATGCTAGAAAAGAAGACAGGTTTGATACATGGGGAACAACATCTGATGAACCATATGTTGTCCAAGAATTGCAAGCAGTTTTAAACACATCTAAAAATACTGGTTTAAGAAAAACCCTTGCAAGAGTAGGAATAGGACAAAGAACTGTTTCAGGATATTTGTGCAGAATGCATCAATACACTTTAGATGAAGAAACAGGTTCAGGAGTTGTTTTAGCATACATTTCTCCTCTTCATAAGAAAGCTAATGGATTCAGTAAATTCAGAAAAATGCTAGGAGAAATTATACAAGCAACCGCACCTCCCTTATCCTTAAGAAGAAGATATAAATCCCCTGAAACAGAAACCGATAGATAAATCTTTAAAGTAGTTTATCCAATATAAATACAATGTTTAACAGTAAACCTACAAAAAAGTGCGATAATTGTAAAATAAAAGTAGATAAAGGATTTAGCTATTGCCCTAACTGCGGATACGGAATAAGTGACAAAGAAAAAGAATTCAGAGACTTTGGAATATTAGGAAAAGGGGATTTAGATGAATCAGATTCCCTAAATGAACAACCTCAAGGATTTGGAATCACAGACAAAATAATAAACTCCATGGTAAATAGCCTAATGAAATCTCTTAACAAACAATTCAGGGATATGGACAAAGAATTTGCGAAACAAATGGAAAATGATATGAACAAAGCAGAAATACAAACATTTCCAAATGGAATAAAAATTAGAATAGGATATCCCCAAGAAGGAAAACAGAAAAAGCCTTCAATACTGAAGAAAGAACCATCAAGTGACCAAATAAAAAAACTCTCTTCCCTCCCAAAAGCAAGCGCAAAATCTTCTATAAAGAGACTTAGCGATACAATTCTTTACGAATTAGCAACCCCTGGAGTAGAATCAGTAAGAGATATTTTTGTATCAAAATTAGAAGAAGGTTATGAAATAAAAGCAATCGGCTCTAAAAAAGTTTACACAAATTCCCTGCCAATTAATCTTCCATTAAAACGCCTCTCGTTGCTAAAAGACAAACTTCTTGTGGAATTCAAAACAGATGAATAAAATCTAAGGACGAGGAAAATAGCTTCTTGAAAGAAGATGAATTCTCATTCTATTTGCAGAAGATAAACACATTCTAAATTCTTTCATTCTCTTATCAAACATCTCCCTAGAAACATCCTCTTCAAGACCATTTTTATCTACATCTCTTGCAGAAGAATCATCCCCCCGATTAAAAGGAAGATATTTTTTAAAGCCAGCAATATAATTAACCAATCCCATATAATTCACAGTCATAAATAATATTTAAAACTTTCTCAAACTAAATAATCCCGCTGAGATTCCTGAAGTTTTACTAAACGAAGGGACAAAGATTTTCCTAATCTTTGGATGTTCAAATCTTAGAATGATGATCCCGCTGAGATTCGAACTCAGGACCTCTGCCTCTCTAAATTAATATTTATCAGAGCAGCGCTCTAACCAGGCTGAGCTACGGGATCATACTTGAACTCAAGAAAATCATTATTTAAAGCTTTTCTATAATTTACATTCTACAACAAACTTAGGATTCGCGGATTTAGTCAATCCCATAAAATTATAAACCCCTTTTTCAAATAATAAATATGCAAATAAAAACAAACGCAATTATCCTTTTCTTAATCTTGTTAATGATCGCTCTTTCAGCATATGCTTACTATGAAGATTTAACAGACATAGGAATCTGCATTATTGGAGAAGGCTGCTCAGAAGTAAGACACTCTGTTTACTCAATCATCCCTCTTCTTAACATAAAAGTCTCTCTCTTCGGTTTAATATCTTCAGCAATACTTTTCTTAGTATTTATAAACAAAAACAAATCAAAGTTCCTCAAAAAAACATTTCCAATTTTAACATTTATAGGAGCTTTATTTGCTATTTACTTTATTTACACACAATTGTTTTTAATAAAAGCCATCTGCTCAACTTGCATATTAATTGACATCACAATGCTTATAATCGCAGCGCTTGTACTATTTACAATTAGGCGCTGATGGTCTAATGGTATGATTCCACCTTCCCAAGGTGAAGACCCGGGTTCGATTCCCGGTCAGCGCATTTCTGTTCACCGTAGCGAGTA
>CAZWLX010000020.1:2285-8230 GCA_964634845.1 Candidatus Woesearchaeota archaeon
AGTGAATCAGAAATCGTTACTTCCTGTTCTTTCAACAGGTGAGCGCATATTCTTTCCTTGATAATCTCTCTCATGTCTCCGAACATCTCTTCCCAAAATCTCAAGATATTCTTCAAAAGTCAGTATAAACAGACCTTTATCTTTAAGCTTGAGTCCTCTGTAAGCTAAAAAATCCAATCCTATTTCAGAATCCATATCTTCACGAGCCAAACCAATAAGATAACTATTAAATTGGCTTCTTACATCTCCTTGTCCATCTCCAGAAATAACTCTTGAATAAGACCTCTTCTGAACAAATTTGTAAACCATAAAATTCACTCTTCATAATAATTTAAATACATTTAGATAAAATCAGAAACCTATACCCATTTTTGTAAGATATCTTGTAAAAGACATGCCATCCCTGTGCAATCCTTGATTTTGATAATACCTATATTCTAGCGCAAGTCTTCGGTCACTCTTAATTCTTTTCAATAGTTGCTCATCTTCTTCAAAAACAGGATGCCTCGTTCCTATGGAGGCAAGCATTCTGGCTTCTATTATAGGTGAATATCCCTTACTTCTTCTGTGGGCTATTCTGTTTAATCCCATAAAAAACCATCTTAATCTAACCTTTTAAATTTTTCTCATCAAAAACCAAACTATAAAAACCTATTTTCTCTCTTTCAATGATGAGAAACTATCTAAAACCTTTCTGGAATTATCTAAAAAAAGACACATGGGATTCGTGGATTGTCTCATTAATTTTAATAATTATATTCATCAAATTAATATTCTTCCCTCTATTATCTTTAGTAACAGGCACTCCTCTTCCTCTTGTAGTTGTAGAATCATGCTCAATGTTTCATTCTTCTTCGTTTGATACATGGTGGGACCAAAATTCTGCCTATTACGAATCAATAGAAATAGACAAATCAATATTTTCAGAATTCCCGATGAAATCAGGACTAAATAAAGGAGATATAATTTTTATCTGGGGGCATTCCCCACCAAAACTAGGAGATATAATTGTCTTTGAGGCAGATACAAAACATCCTGTAATTCATAGAGTAATAAATCTCTCTCCATTATCAACAAAAGGAGATAACAATGCAGGTCAGCTTGAAGTAGAAAGAGGTATCTCCCAAAACAAAATCATGGGAAAATCAGCAGTAAAGATACCGTTATTAGGATGGATAAAACTTATATTCTTCGAGCCTTTTAAGCCTCAAAACCAAAGAGGACTTTGTAGTTAAAAACCAAAAATATTTATACTAAAACCTCTCAGAATATTGCTAAATAGCTAGTCAAAAATGACCCTTGAATTCAACTCAGATGGAAGCATTAAAATGCCTAAGCCAGGCTCTAAAAAAATAATTTCATCCGAGAAAATACAAAAACATGAATCAATTCAAGTCATCAATGAAAAAGAAATAAACACATATCCTCAAGTAGAAATAAAATGTCCCCTATGTAAAAATAAAAAAGCATATTTTTGGACACAACAAACCCGCTCAGCAGACGAATCAGAAACGAAATTTTACAAATGCACAAAGTGCAAGCACACTTGGCGCGTTTACCGATGACTTCTAGAAAAATCTCTTGAATCAAATCCAAAAGCTCTGTTTGGATAAACTTCTCTTAAATAATTTAAAAATTGCACTGCATCGTCTCTTGTCTTAAAGTAGAGTAATCTCTTTTCTCTGTCAATTAAATCCACAGATCTATCAAGAATCGCATTTCTCCCATCAGAATTAAATTTAACAAATATCCCTCCTTCAAAAACCAAAACTCCACTCTCAACTAAAAATTCTAACTCTGCAAGAATCCCGTCCCTAACAGAACCCTCTAATGGAAACTCTCCCCTTTCTCCAGGATGAATATAACTTGCTAAATCTTTAAGAATTACATTTACATCTTGACAGCTAGAATTCTCGCCCCTTTCATCCATACCAGATATCTAAAATTTCTATTTAAAAATACTTATTTAGTCTAGGATATAATAGAGAGCATTTTCTAAACCTTTAAAAATGAGAAAAATCTTCTTGAGCTAAGGCCTCGTAGCTCAGTCTGGTTAGAGCACTGGACTCTTAATCCAGGTGTCGCGGGTTCAACTCCCGTCGGGGCCATTCCGTTTACCGATGTGTGAAGTCCGCAATAAAATGAGGAACTTCTAAACAAGAGTAAATCGGAATTAAGCATTGTGCTCACAACAAGAGTAGGTAAAATTAAACATAATGTTAAACCAAAATGGCAATAACTCCAAAATGCAGCAAATGTAAAAAAGAACTGATAGAGTATGGTGCAATACTTTTAAGTCCCCCTGATAACAATAAAGTAGAAAAATTTCACATATGTAAAGAGTGCTATCAAAAACTCCTAGATGAAATTAAAAAATGAGACTCAATCATAATCTAAAACAACAAATTGAGAAATACAGATCACACATCATAATTGTAGAAGGTAAAAAAGATGTCTCTGCTCTTAATTCGCTTGGATTTGAAAATG
This sequence comes from Candidatus Woesearchaeota archaeon, assembly GCA_964634845.1. Classification (GTDB taxonomy): domain Archaea; phylum Nanobdellota; class Nanobdellia; order Pacearchaeales; family GW2011-AR1; genus ARS1309. The sequence goes on from CAZWLX010000020.1 coordinate 4,773, forward strand.
TCTTCCAATTACATATGTCCTCTGTCCCGCTCAGAGAAAGAATCTCTGAAATTTGTAAAAACATAACTAAAAAAGACAGTGTTTGTATACTCACAGACCTAGATAAAAAAGGAAACCAACTCTATAAATTTTCAAAACCAGTCTTCCAAGAACATGGAGTTAAATTAGATTCTTCTTTTCGTGGCTTGCTAATAAAAGCAAGAATCTCCCATATAGAAGGTTTGCCAAAATTCCTTGAAAAACTAGACGAATTTTAATTATTGGAATCCCATTTATCAAAGCGAGGTTTAGCAACAGGTATTGCTGCAAGTCCAGAAGAGACCTCAATAACTTCGTGTGTGATAGCATCAACTTTAATAGCTTTCGCAGGAGTAAGAAACATCCCAGCTAAATCAAATCCTGTTGGATGAGGATTCTCAACTTCTAAAGAACCATCTCCATGAACAGAAAAAGTCTGTCCTTGCAGAACTCTTTCTAACTCTCCAGCTCCGCAATCTTCACAAGAATCCGGCGATTTTCCTAGGGGGAGAAGATATTCCCCAGTATAGCCGCAATCTCTGCATTTAAAAGTATAAATAGGCATTTTCCTAGTTAAAATTAATTTATCAATCTCTTTATGTTCTCAATATTGTCAGCAATCTCCTGTCCTTTCTTTGTTAATTTAATCAATTTAATTCTACCTTTCTTCTCAAAATTTACTAATCCTAATCTTTCCAAACTCTGCAAAATTTTAACAGCGTGAGAATAAGTGCAATCAACTTCTTTTGCTAAAATACTTCCATATCTCGCTCTTGAAAGTCTTTTCAAAGCCACAAGCATTAATGCTGGTTTTCTTCTGAAGAATATATCAAAATTATCTTTCATTTTTTTGTCCATCTTAGTTTATATATATCCTAAACTATATATTACATCCCCTACTTTCACTTTTAAACCTTTCTCTGATTTTGTTATCTTGAGAAGTAGCAAAACCCTACTTTAAAGATACATCAGGAGATTACGAGAATATTCTAACCACACTTCCGCTAATACTCTCCCCTGTTAACTCGGCATAAATGCTCAAATATCCTTTAGAAGCAAGTTCAACTTTCCCAGCAACCAGCTCTAAACTGCTCTTCTCTTGGCTAAAACTATCTTTAATATATTCCTTATCCAACATCATTTTAACAGCTTCTTCTTTTGTTGTTTTAATAACAATATCTTCCCCTTCAATCTCTCCGTTTGAAGCAATTATAATTCCTTTTTCAACAATGGCATTATAAGGTTCTTCATCAATGTAAAATTCAATCTTAGGTGTGTCTTTACTAAAAGGAGGATTATGCAGGTCATTTGCTCCAATACTATAAAGTAAATATCTTACAAAAGTCTCATCAAACAATCCAACAGCTTCTTCTAAGCTCTTTCCAGAAGCAGGATTTTGCAAAATCTGTTGATTTGTGTTAGAACTAACACCTATTCCTTTACCAAATATAAAAAAGAAAAATACAACAAAAATTGCTAAAATCACCAGAACAATTGCTAAAATAATCCAAAAAACAGCACGACCTCTTCTATCTAACATTCTTAAAATAGAATTCCTTAAACTTATAAACCTAACTCTCTTTCTGTAAAGATGAAAATACTAGCTGCCTCTGACATTCACGGAGAATCAAAGTTAGTGAAAAAACTAGCTGAAAAAGCAGATAAAGAATCAGTAGACCTCGTCGTTCTCTGCGGAGACATTACTGGCTTCACTGAAACTCCAAACATAATTAAACCATTTAAAGACAAGAAAAAACCTGTTTTGCTTCTTCCAGGAAATTGGGATTCATTTGCAACAACAGATTTCCTGGCAAATTTCTATGGAGTAAAAAACATTCATGGATATTCCGCAGTTTATGAAGATATTGGCTTCTTTGGAGCAGGAGGAGCACAAGGTCCTGGTCCATCTAATATTTCTGAATCAGAACTATTAAAAACCTTAGAAAAAGCACATTCAGGGTTAAGAGCTGTCAAGAAAAAGATAATGCTCACACATATGCATCCATCTGGCTCAAAATCAGAATTCTCAGGTATTGAAGGCTCAAAATCAATCCGTGATGCAGTAAAAAAATTCAAGCCGGATTTTCTTCTTCACGGACATATTCATGAAGCTTCTGGCATGGAAGATAAAATAGGAAAAACAAGAGTTATCAATGTCGGCAGAGAAGGCAGAATTATTGAACTCTAACTCTTACTCCAAACTCCTAACTCTTGCCCTTTCAAATGTTTATCTAACAACTCTAATTCTTCATAAATACCTTCTATTAAATCATAATTCTTTGCTTCATTAATATCAACCCAAGCATGCTCTGTCAAAGCATCACATAATTTCACATCTCCTTCATCATGATCTGCAAACAAACTAACAATTATAGTAGGAATTCCATCACCCCTTATATAAGAAAGGCTTGTCAAGTATCTTATATTCTTAACTTTCAATCCAGTTTCTTCTAAAACCTCCCTCCTCAAGAGATCCTCAAAAACATTATACCAGTGCGCACTCGTATCTTTTTCCCTTTTCGCATAATCATCCATCTCCAACTTTCCCCCAGGAACAGTCCACTGATTTGGAAATGCTTTCTCTTTCTCAGACCTCTTACAAATCAAAAACTTCCCATCTTTCACAATTATTCCTGTAACAACAAGATAATGAGCTTTCTTTTCATCATACATTTTACACATTCCTTCCAATCAAAACAATTCGCCTATCTTCAGAAAGAACAAATTTTCCATTAGCTCCATACAAAGCCAAAACAACAAGATGATTTCTAAAATTATCTACACCATTAGGAATATCCATCTCCTTCCCATGTAAACTAACATAAACAACTTTTTGACCTTCAAAATGACGATGACTCTCTGCAACTCTAACCATGCTCATATAATTCTCAATCCCAACTCTATCACGAATCATATCCTTAAGAGCCATATCAGGACTTATACAAAACCTCTCATTAAAAACATCTCTCCAAATAGCTTCTAAAGCTTTCTCAACAACTTTTGGATACCGATTCCTACTCAAAATCTGATTCCGACCGCTCATAAAAACCTAACAAATAATAGATATTTAACAATTTCCATACTCTAAAAACACATTAATCAGTATGAACAATTCTATAAAATCCAACTCCAGTCATTACCAATCCAATTATTAAAAATACCCCAAGAACTTGTCTTTGACTTAAAACAGGAATTTCATCCATCAGCAACCAAAGACTTCTAAAAACAAAAACACTGCCTATAATCAAAAATGTCTCCCAAAAAACATGCTTTGATTTTCTCATATACTAATAACAAAAAGAGGTTATTTATAACTTGTTATGTGTAAAAGAGATTAATACTTTTATTAATCTTTGTTAATTCATTTCAAAATTAAAAACTAATTATCTCTTTCTCCATCTTCCAAAAAACCTATAACCTTTAAAACCTATTCTTTTCTA
>CAZWLX010000021.1:0-460 GCA_964634845.1 Candidatus Woesearchaeota archaeon
GTGAAGGAAAATTATCTAAAAGAGATTTCCAAGAATACAGATTTTTGTAATAAAATATATAAACCATTTATGTTAAGAATTTTATGGGTTTGGAACATCAAATGACAAAAGTTTTATGGTTTACAGGATTAAGTGGAAGCGGGAAAAGCACTATAGCAGATAAATTAATTGCACATTTTAATGAAAAGGAAAAAAGCCATGTTGTTTTTGATGGAGATGATGTTAGAAAAAGATTGCACAAACATCTTGGCTTTACTCCTGAAGATATAAGAGAAAATAACAGGCTTATTGTTGAATTATGCAAAACAGAATTTGGAAAAGTTGATTATATTATTGTTCCTGTTATAAGTCCTTTTAAAGATTCAAGAGCAAATGCAAGGCAGGTTTTTGGAGAGAATTTTGTTGAGATATATACTATGTGCGATTATGAAGAATGCAAGAAAAGAGATGTTAAAGGACA
>CAZWLX010000021.1:470-7671 GCA_964634845.1 Candidatus Woesearchaeota archaeon
ACATGTTCCTTATGAACCTCCTGAAAATGCAGAGATAACTCTTGATACTGTTAAAGAAAGCGCTGAAGAATCTGTTTCAAGGATAATAGAATATTTAGAAAGCGGCTAGTCTTTTTTATATACCTAAATCCATTATTTTTACAGCTTTAAACTGATCAAAGAATGTTTTTATCAAGAATATGGCTAGGAGCGGAATATAAATTATTAAGAATATATGGAGATAACCGAAAACTCCGAACCAGAAATATAATGTTAAGAGATTATTTATCCTGAATAATTCATAGATTTTATCTTTTTGGCTTGATTGGCTTACTATCCTTGCTTTTTCCTCTCTTAGATATTCAAATCTTTGCCTGTAAACTAGAACTTCAAAAATTCTTAACTTTATCATCTGGTCTGTTGTTATTAAGAAAGCTCCAGCCATTCCAAGATATAAGAAATATATATTTCCTAAAAGATTCCAAGCACCTACTCCTGCTGCGATAAGCAATAATGGTCTATAAAAATGGTCAAAAACTTTGTCTAAGAAAGGACCTAAGAGAATGTCTTGTTTTTTCTTTGTTTTCCAAGTTTGATATCTATACACTTCTCCGTCTGATAAATCCAGAAGAATAGCGAACTGAAAGATTAATAATCCAGCCAGAGCAAACTTATACTCTCCGATACCAATTAAAAATATACCTATAAGACCTATGAAAAATCTTGAGAAGGTTATCGCTGTTGCAGATATGCCTAAATGGACAAAAATCCAAGAGAGATAAATAGATATTTTTCTCCCAAGCCTCATGTTTAAGTAAAACTCTTTATTTTTTGGACGGCAAATCTCTTTGAATTCCTTAAAATTCAGATTATCTGATTTCTTACCGGATTTCATTTAAAATCAAAGAGAAATATATTTATAAATCAATTGCTCTAAGACTTTTTATGGGAAGAACAGTTTTGATAACAGGAGCAAGCGGAGGTCTTGGAGCAAGTCTTGCAAGAGCTTTTTCTAAGAAAGGATATAGCTTGATTATAACTGGAAGAGATAAAGAAAGATTAGAAAAGACAAAAAAAGAAGCTGAGAAGAACAATGTAATTTGCGATGCAGTTATAGGAGAATTAAGAGATTTAGATACAATTAACAAGCTTTCTAAACTCGCGGAAGAAAGAGATATTGACATATTAATTAATAATGCAGGTGTTTGCTATAAATCTGATTTTTTAGATTTAACTAATGAGCAAATTAGTGAAACAATAAGGATTGATTTGGAGGCGCCTATTTTATTGGCGAGAAGTGTTTTCAGCATTTTTGTTAAGAAGAGCTCTGGGATCATTGTTAATATAAGTTCAATAGACGGTTTTTCTCCCAGCAGACAGGGGGGAGCTTACAATGCAGCTAAATATGGATTAAAAGGTTTTACAGATTCATTAAGATTAGAAGCAAGAGAAAAAGGAATTAGAGTTATCGGAGTTTATCCTGGAGGAATGATTAGTGAGATGTACAAAAGAGTTAAAGGAGATATTAATCCTCAAAAATGCATGAGAACAGATGATGTTGCATCTAAAATATTTATGGCTTGCGAGGATGAAAGCAGCTCTAGAATTGATGATATTGTTTTAAGAAGATAATAAATTAATAAAGGCTTGAATTTGGGAAGATTTTTCTTCAAAAGAATACTTTTCTCTGAATTTTCTTATGTCTGTTTTTAGAGCTTTTTTGCTAATTTTTTTAATTTTTTCCTTTATGTTTGTTGTCTGATAAACAGAAATGCCAAGATTGTTTTCTTCTGCAAGGCTTGAAGTTTCTCTATTTTTTTTGTTGCATATTACTGGAATTCCTGCTTCAAGATAAGATGCAAATTTATTTCCGGTTGCTAATTCATCTGCTTCTTTTAAGCAAATTGAAGAATATCTTGGAAGATAAATGCCGAAATCATATTTGCTTATCTCGTTTGACAATTTATCAGGATTAACATAATTATGAATGTGCAAGAACTTGTCAAGTTCTTTTTTTCCTTGGGTTAATTTTTCATGTTGTTCTTTATCTAAAATACCATAGGCAACATATAAATGAAGGTTTATCTTTTGCTTTAAGATATTTATAAAGTCAGGAGACATTGGCTTATACCAAGGAATGTCGTCCATAAAAGAGCCTGTATAAACCAAATGGATTTGTTTGTCTTTATCAGACAGTTTTTTTAAAGGGGTTACAAACCACTTTTTAAGAGCGTAATGTTGAACTGGGAACTTCTTCTTATTTTTTATCTCGAAATCTTCTGGGAGAATTTCAAACTCCTTGATATTGCTATTATAAAATATAGCATCACAATTCTTAAAGCAATATCTTTCTCCCCATACTTCTCTTTTTGGGAAGTATTTTTCTGGATTCTTTAACCTTGAGGAATTTATATCATAGGGATGATATATTCTAGGACATCTAGACTTAAAAAACCAGATAAATAATGCAGCGAGATAATGGGGAGCTCCCTCTGCTATTATTGCCTTTGGTTTTATTGTTAGTAAATCTCGCGAAAATGAGAAGAACTTTAACGGGTTTTTAATAAAATAGAGAAAAAGAGTTTTTGGTTTTAAATTTGGCAGACCTAAAGAAATTATATTATCAAATTCTTTGTCAAACATCCCTTCATTGTATTTGTTTAGCAATGTAATTAAGACTATTTTCTCTCCTTTGTTTTTAAGAGAAGTTGCCAGCTTATACTGCCAGATGCTTGGTTTTAATTGAGTGAAAACAATAGGATTTTCTGCCATTTTACTAATTTTGCAGTAAATAAATATTTATAAACATATTCTATATGCAAGAGATATGTCTGAAAATTTATCAGGTGAGAAGCCGTTAGGTGATTTTTTGGTTGAAAAGAGTTTTTTTCTATCTAGCTTTAAACAAAGATTTAGCAAGGAGGATATAAAAAATAAGCTTCGGGATATTAAAAACCTAAGAGTTTTAATTATCGGAGACATTATTGTTGATAAATATACTTATTGCGAAGTTTTAGAGAGAGCTAAAAAAGAGCCTGTTTTAGTGTTTAAAGAGACAGGAGCGGATATTTTTGCAGGAGGAATATTGTCGATAGCAAATCATGTTGCAGAGTTTTGCGATAATGTTTTTTTGCTAACCTGCAAAGGCAATGACCCTTTAATAAACCAGATTATTGATGAGAAATTAAATTTCAAGATACAAAAATCCATCTATAGAGATGCATTGAGTGAGACGCTTGTTAAAAATAGGTATGTTGAGACATACAGAAAGCACAAAGTATTTGAAACTTATAATAAAGATCCAAAGCTTCCTGGTATGCCAGAGCTTGCGATATTATCTTTTCTAGAAAGAGAAATAGAAAACTTTGACGTTGTAATTGTTGGAGATTTTGGACATGGGATGATTACAGATAAGATAAAAGACCTGCTGATTAGGAGAGCTAAATATCTTGCTGTTAATGTGCAGACAAATAGCGGAAATGCAGGGTTTAATGTTATTACTAAATTTAACAGAGCTGATTTTATATCTATAACTAAAGAAGAATTAGAATTAGCAATCCAACAAAGAGGTATAGACCTTAGAATATTAACAGATAAATTAAAATCTAGAATAATGTGCGACAAAATTGCTATTACTCTTGGCAAGCACGGAATTCTTTATTCTGACAAAGAGAATTATTATTATTCCCCTATTTTCTCAACAGAAGTCGTAGATACTGTTGGAGCAGGAGATGCTGTTTTTTCTATTATTTCTTTGCTAAGTTATCTTGGGATGGAAAAAGAAGCACTTCCTTTTGTTGGAAATTGCGTTGGGGCAATTGTTGTTAAAACTCTTGGGAATAAAGAACCTGCGAGATTATCTGAACTAGAGAGCTTGATAGATTCTTTGCTTACATAATTTAATTTAGCTTTATAACTGCTCTGCATACTTCTCCTTTTTTTTTTTCTTCAAGAGCATTGTTTATCTGATCAAGAGAATATCTGTGCGTTATAAGTTTGTCTAATTTTAATTTTCCTTCTAAATAAAGTTTTTCATAAAATCTTATGTCTTCGTCAGGGTTTGACGCTCCGCCCCATGTTCCTTTTATGCGTTTGCCTTTTATTAAATCAAAAGGCTGGATTTCTATGGTTTTACTTTTGCTTATATTTCCGGCAATTATTGCTAAACCGCCTTTTTTTCCTTCTGTTCCAGACTTAATAGAATTGAAAGCTTCTTCCATTGCTTGTTTTGCTCCTGCTGTTTCAACTGCATAGTCTACTCCTAAATTTCCGGTTAATTTCATAATCTCTTCAGAAGCTTTTTTGTTTAAAGCGTTAATTGTTTTTGTTGCTCCTATTTCCTTTGCAAACTCTAATTTTTTATCGTATATGTCTACTGCAATTATCTCTGAAAAGCATTCCATGCTTGAGGCAACTGTTAAACAACCTGCTCCAACTCCGCCTATTCCGAAGATTGCTATTTTTGTTCCTTTTTCCGGCTTTATCTCGTTTTTTATTATTCCGCCTCCTGTAAGAAGAGCGCATCCAAATAAGACAGCTATATCGCTTGGAATTTCTTTAGAGATTTTATTAAGCCTATTTTCAGCTACTATTGCATATTGAGTAAATGTTGCTACTGCTCCTGCATTAATTTTTTTGTTTTCTTTTAAATAATGTATTCCTGCAGAGTCTAAACCAGAACCCTTTATCCACGAGACTACAACATAGTCTCCTTCGCTGACTTTGGTTATTTTTTTCCCAACTTGCTTTACTATTGCAGAAGCTTCATGTCCTAAAGTATGAGGCAGATATTTGTCCTCGCCTTTTAGAGCTTTTACTTCATTTATCTGGCTATGGCAAACGCCACTGTAAAGTATCTGCACTAAAACCTGTTCATCAGATAGCTCTGGGATTTCTAACTCTTCTATTTTCAGAGGGCTTCCTGTTTCGTATAAAACTGCTGCTTTTGTTTTCATTTTCTTCATCTCATTATTGTCCAGAAATAATCTCCATCATAACCAGCTTGTTTAAAGAACACTAGCCACTCATCAACAGACATGTATGTCAAAGCTGTCAAATTCCATGCATCAAGATTCTTTTTTTCTTCCTCTGTTCGATAAGCATCAACCTGAATAAACATGCGTCCATCTGGCTTGCAGACTCTTATGATTTCTTGTATAGATTTTTTGCATTTATCTATTGGAAGATTGTGGATAGTGTCTGAAGAAAAGACAAGGTCAAAAGTATTAGAAGCGTATGGAAGAGACTCTGCACTTGCAATAATATTGAAAGGTTTTACTTCTTCCATTGTTGTTTCTATTGCGTATTCAGAGACATCTATCCCTGCTACTTTTATGCCTGGAATCATTTTTATTAAATCATAGAGCAAAAACCCTTTTCCAGAACCTATATCTAAGACAGAGCTATTTTCGTTTAATCCATATCTAGAAATCATTCTTTCAACAACGGCCTTCCATCTGCCGTCATATTTATAGCCTCCGTAACCATTTACTCTGTCTCCATCGAAGAATTCTTTGTCAAACCTTCTGGCAATTACTCGGTTTTCCTTTTTTCTCCAATTGGGATCAAAGATTCTTTTTATTTGCGGGCGTTGTAATAAATCAAACTCTTGCATTTTGTTAAAGAAAATGTAGGATATATAAGTTTTATTGTTTTATGACATTTGTTGGTTTTTCTTTATGATAAGCTAGAATGTTCTCAATTGTTGTGTCAAAGATTCTTTTTATTGCTTCTTTTGTATTAAATGCGTTATGAGGAGTTAGATAAACATTTTTCATTGATATTATTTTCTTAAGTGTTTCTCCTTTTTCAGAATTAAACTCTTTATTTTTTAGAAGTTCTTCATTTTCTATTACATCTAATCCTGCTTTTGATATTATTCCTTTTTCCAAACCATAGAGTAAAGCTTTGTTGTCTATTACCTCGCCTCTTGAAGTGTTGATTAAAACAACTGATTTTTTCATTTTGTTTACTGCATCTTTATTTATTAGGTGTTTTGTAGAAGGAAGCAGTGGCACATGAAGAGTTATAATATCTGATTCCTTAAATAAGGCATTTAAATCCTTGTACGTGAAGCCTAATTCTGATTGTAATTCGTTTCTTGGAAATGCGTCATTTGCAATCACATTCATTCCAAGAGCTTTTGCGATTTTTACTACAGAAATTCCTATCCTGCCTGTGCCAACTATCCCTATTGTTTTATCTTTAAGTTCAAATCCTGTTAGATTATCTGTGTAATCAGAATTCCTTGTTTTGTTTATTGATTCATAGAGATTTTTTGAGATAATAGTTAGTAAGGCAAATGTATGCTCTGCTACTGAATTATCCCCATATGAAGGAACATTTGAAACAATAATTGATTTTTTATTACATTCTTTTAAATTTATATGGTCAAATCCTGTTGACATTGTTGTTATTAGCTTTAGCTTTGGAAGAGAATCAAGGATTTTTTTATTAATCTCAGAGTTAATGAATATTGCTATTGTTTCTATGTCTTTTAATTTTTTTAAGTCGTAAGAGTTTATTGGATTATCAAAGATTTTTATCTTTGTATTTTTTAATTTTGAAGATAGAGATTTTTTGAGATAATCTAACAATGACTTATCCTGCCATGTTTTTGCATCAAAAACAGCTATCTCTGACATAATAGAAAAATACAAAATAGATATATAATGGTTTGTATTTTGATTTATCAGGCAAACCTGTCAAATAGCCATGCTGTAGAAGGCCACATATCAAATCTTCTTATTAAAGTTTGGGCTGCATCAGGACTTGTGCTATATAAAATAGGATGTTCTTTTATAGCATCTGTTTTACCAAATATCCTTTCTGAAAGTTCTCTTGTAGAAACAGAAGTTGTTAATTCAACAGCCACAAATGGTGAAGACTCTGTATCGTCTACAAGGTGAAGACGCCCTATCTGAAATTCTTCTCTTCTTAAATTATATTCTTCTGTCATTTCATCAGCAACATGACCGCTATAATAACCTTGAAAATCAAAACCCTCTTGTGTAAATCTCTCATCAAAACCAGGTGTTGAGCCTGATAATGCCATGATATCTGCTGCTATTCCCATTTTTTTACCTCTATGAACAAAACTTAATTCTCTTCCATTGTCAGTTCTCATAAGATAAGCAAATCCTATGTATCTTGCTCTTTCCTCTGCATTAATTCCAAATTCTCCCATTAAATCTCTAACTGTCTTGCCTTGAGGATATGTGTC
>CAZWLX010000021.1:7691-8040 GCA_964634845.1 Candidatus Woesearchaeota archaeon
ACAGGACCATCGGTATACCTTCGCTTTCCTGTGCCGTCTACTATGCTGTCTAATTTTTCTCCTAAAGCATCCCTATATGCTTGCAATTGATTAGGAACTTGATATCTTCTAGAGGACATTGTTATTCCTAAATCTCTAAATGAGCCTGCTGTTCCTGCATGTCTAATATTTCTGGAAATTTCTTCTAAACCTAACCTAGCTCCTCTATCTCCAGAAGAAACAAAATCAGCTAATCCTTTGCTATCAATATTAGGGTCTACTGAAAACGCATTTAATAATAATCCTTGTCCTAACTTATAAGTGCAAACCGCTTGATGTGGCATATTTTTTTAGATGAAATTAGGTTTAA
>CAZWLX010000022.1:0-7078 GCA_964634845.1 Candidatus Woesearchaeota archaeon
GGGAACTTAGATAATTCTCCTTTTTCATTTGCTATCATTGGTCCGCCGATTTCAGAGCACATGAATTTCTTCCATGCACTAATTTTTATGTCAGAAGCTTTCCACTTGCCATTTTCACACTTATCTGAAGTAAATGTTTCTACTGCTTTGCTTGTGTTAGAACTCCATTCGCTGTTGTATCTTAATCTAAACTCATATCCTGTTGCACTTGAATTGTCAACTAAATTGCATCCTCCTGTAGTGCTTCCATCTGTATCTAAATAAACAACATATCCAACTGTTTCATTTCCAGCTCCAATACTGTTTGCAGTGGCAGAGTCTATAACCGGCTCTTTATTGCAAATACTGGAATTTTCCAGACTTGCAACTCTTGCTCCGAATCCATAAGCATTCCCCATATCTTTCATTCCAAATTCTAAAATATTAATTGAATTCAAATTACCGACAGCATCTCCTGTTGGGTCTTTTCCTAAGGGAACAAATGCGCCTAACTCTGCATCATTAAATACTTCATTAACTCCAGCAGGATTACACCATCCTGCTTGCCATTTGCAGGTATTGTTCGCTGCTGCTGCATTGCAAGCATCTGCCGTTGTAATGTTGAAGAAGCAAGTAGGCTCACAACCTCCCCACGAAGTAGCGTTGCAATACAAATTGCTATTGCACGCAGTCGCGTCATTATGCAAACTTTCATTATTCCAGCATTGGTCTGCTAAATTTCCACACCAATTATCATCTGGATTCCACCAACATGCATTGCTAATGCAGTCTCCTTCATTATAATATTCCCAACAATCTTTGCTCCAATCAACACCACAGCTTGGATTAGTATTTACCGTCCATCCACAGCTTATATTTGTCAAAGTTTTATTAGTACAAAGAGTTTGGTTTCCGTCATATTTATAGCATTCTGCTCCAAATGCTCCACCTCCTCCTCCACCTCCAGAACCTACTCCTGTAGAGAATCCATCTTTAGGACTGCACCACCCAGGGTCTTTCCAATTGCATCCGCTTGTTGCCTGACAGTTAACTTTATTGTTGTAGTTAGTCGAGTTTGAACATGCAGCCATGGCCTGCTCTTCACACCAACCAGGATCTGCTTTCCAAACACAACCAGATACAGAGCTACACAAACTAGAACTGTCTCTTAAAGTTGAATTAAAGCAGCTTGGAGTGCAACTCTTGCTCCAGGAATCCCAGGTACATGCAACAGAAGCAGTAACGCATGCTTCTTGTGATGAAGCTCTCCAGCATTCTTCCATAGCATTTCCACACCAATTCCATTGACTATCCCAATAACATTTATTAGTTGTGCAAGAACTACTATCTGTGTATTGCCAGCAATTTCCACTCCAATTAATCTCGCAATACGGCTTGCTCCATGTGTCTGCCTTCCAACCACATCCTGTCGCAGAATTACATGAACTAGAAGCAGAGTATTGCCAGCAATCTTTTGAAGTAAAGTCTTCATGGTCGCACCATCCTCCATAATCTGAACACCAATCTGTCCCATTTCCTCCTCCAGAACACCATGTATCATTTTTCCATGTGCATCCGCTTCCAGACAGGGCACTGCAAGCACTTGTATTTTTCACACTAAAGCATATTTCTGCAATACTCCAGTCTCTCTCGCACCATCCTGTTCCTGTTCCGTTATTCCATTCACAATTAGACCTTGAGCTGTCTAGATAATACTGATAAGTTACATTAGTTATATTTGTAGCGCTTCCTTGTCCGCTTACTAAATAGCTATTATTAACAAAACTTATTGTGTGCAGTGTGTAATCAATTGTAAAGTTTCCTGCCAGACTATATCCAGATGCATTCGTAATATTAATAGAGCCTAATACCCATCCTCCCTTGATTTTTGATAAAGTGAATTTAACGCTTTGATTGATATTGTTATTTGCAATTCTTGCGTTATTTACAGTTGTTAGGTTTATTATCTCATTTGTGACTTGTAGAACTCCCTGACATGTTGTGGAATTTTCATCAAATTTCCAGCATTGGCTTCCCTTGAAATCACACCATCCTGTTGGATTCCATGTATCATTAACCCATTCGCAATTATTGGCAACACAAGTGTTATTGTTTTGTATGATAAAGCAATCTCCTTCAACAAAACCGCAGAAAGAATCAGAATAACATCCAGGGTCTGCGCAATCAATTAATCCATCATCATCGTTATCTTTTCCGTCCCAACAGACTTCTACATCTCCTGCAATATTTGCAACACAGCTTCCCTCCTTCTCTTTTCCCTGCCATTTGCAACTTCCTGCAGTTCCATTTGTAAGGGCTGTTCTTCCAATGTTTGAGCAGTCAGTAATTGTTCCGCATCTATCACAGGAATCAACGCATGTTTTATCATCAGCTTTTATGCACCATCCTCCTGTAATGGTTGTATTATCTTTTTGCCATTTGCATCCTCCTCCTAAAATATTTGCTTTGCTTGCAATACAGAAGCTACTTGGGGTTTTAGTTCCATTTGTTGCGTTAGGGTCTCCTAAGAATGTGCATGCTCCGCAAACACTGTCGCAATCTTCCGCAACTCCTGTCTTAAACTGCTTTTTTGCATTGCAATTTCCATATGAATTAAATGCATCAGGGTTTTGTTCAAATTCGCAAATTCCCAAACTGCTTCCTAAACAAGCTTTCTTTGCGTCAGCAAGTGTACTCCACGCACTTCCGTAACTTTTGTATTCGCATGCAAAGCAAGCTTTATTACAATTCTTTTCTTCATCAAATTTATATTCGCATCTTCCTGTCGGAACTGCAACATTTCCTTCGCAATAATTTTCTGTTATCCATCTTCCGCCAACAGCCTCGCATGTTTGCCTGTTCTCTATTGTTACTAAGTTTTGTGTTCTGTTTCCCCAGATATCAGATGTTTTAACAGTGCATTTTGCTATAGAGCTGGAATTGTCCCATTTGCAAGGCCAGTACCAAGGAGTTTGAGTTAATTGATCACAAGAGCTTTGAGAAGAAGCATCTTCACAAGAAGTTTCCCCATTTGGAGTTTGATCTAATTTATTCCAACAACTGCTCGTAACTCTATTAGCAGAACAAGAACTGTTTTGCCAGCTACAGCATGTTGATAAAACAGCTACATCATTACACAAAGTTGAATCATTAATATAATCGCATAATATTCCGTCATTGCTGATATTTGTTCCAATGTTGCTGTTAGCTCCTGCGAGAATCTCCCGACACTGGCTGTTAGTATAATTGCATCCAATAACATTGTTACAAAGACTTTGATTATTATCAAAAATAAAACATCCAGGATTCCACTCAACAATTATGTTACTAGAAACATTTTCATAATTTCCTGTACCCCATGTCGGATCTGAACAATTTCCTCCCTTGCTGACATTATTCCAATCAGTAGCCTGCCACCAGCAATGATATGTGTCATAACACTCTCTTTCTGTTGTTATGTTGCTACAAGTGATAGAAGAATAGTCTTTATAACACCAACCCCCTGTAGAACCATTGGTCTGCCAGACACAAGCTAATCCATAATTAGTTGCATTTTGTGTGCAGGCACTCTGACTTCCTCCTCGCCATGCATCCCATGTCCAGCAATTTACTTCTTCGCACCATCCAGTAGTTGTCCAGGAGCTCCAGGAACATCCTGCTTTTGAAGTACATGTATTTTGATTATCATCATATCTCCAACATCCATCTTCTATACAATAACTCCCATCCCATACGCAGTCTATTCCAGATGAATTTGTACTATTCTGACATGATGTTTGGCTCTTTAAACTCCAGCAATTAACAGTTTCGCACCATCCGGCTGAATTCCAAGTGCAATCTATACCAACTGCAGCGTCACAAGCTGTTTTGTTATTTCTGCTAGAACAATAATCTTCCCCGCAACTACTCCCACTCCAAGTGCAATTATAATTATTTCCCCACGGAGTTAAGGCTGCATTACATGTCGATGCTGTTGAATATTCCCAACATCCTTTACTTTGACACTGTCCCCATGCACATCCTGTTGTATTCTGGCATACTGATTGATCATTTAGATTCCAACAACCGTTTCCTCCGATACTATAGCAACTGGTGTCCCAATTACATGAAAGTTTTCCAGGGTTTGATTCACAATAGCTTTCATTTGTCCCTGTATATGTCCAGCAAGTTGTATCTCCGCAATAATAATTTGTGCCTCCTGGCTGCCATGAACAATTTTTACTTGGAACATCTGTTGTTGTACATTCTGTCTGATTTCCCAAATTCCAGCAATTCAAATCCTGACAATAACTTCCCCAACTATCATTCTTAAAGATGCATCCATTTGCAGCAGTGCATCCATTTGCTACAGAAGTATATTGCCAGCAACTTGCTGCATTTGCAGAGCCAGAGAGAAAAATAACGACAAAGCTAGCTATCAATAATATAAAGAAACAAAGTTTAAGTCTACTATCTACCATCCTCTTTTCACACTGTTAATAAGAATAATTTATCTTATATAAATCTTATGTTAACAACAATATTTAGTTATTTTTCCTAGAAATCCACAACAGGTTGTGGTTAAGTTACAAAAGAAGGTTTGTGAATTTTTGTTTTTTTACTCTTTTTAATTGTTCTAAGAGCATCTCTTGTAGATTTATAAAACGGAACAATTCCTAAGCTAAGAATTGAAACTCCTAAACCAGTAGCTACTCCCATAAAGCTTCCTAAAATAGCTGAAAAGTTTCTTCTCATTGCATTGGCACTTCCCATTATAGAACTCCTAACATGGCTTGTGTCTAAACCTCTCCCTGTTAAATCTTCTTCTATTTCATGGAAGAGTCTCATTAAACTTAGATGTGTTGATTCATGATATCCATATCTAAACCCGTCTTTAAAAGATGCTTTTTCATGCTTGCCCTTAACACGTTCTCCAAATATAAAATCGTGGACATACCTTGCTCCAGAAGCAAGAGTATCATAAATTCCAAATGCAACAGGCAGAGTAAACGCTGCAACAGGCCCAAATGTAGCATAAATTCCCAACAACCCTGCGCCTGTTCCAATAGCTCCTGTTACCTCTCCTAAAAATCTTGGAACATATCCTCTCCAAAATCCAAGATTCTCTTCTGGTTTACTATAAATGTTCTGATAAATTTGATTTGTAACTGTTGGCAATGCTCTTTCTCTATTACTTGGTCCTGCTCCTGAAACCCAGTAATCAACATTTGATAATGCACCTCCAATAGGATCGATTATTCTTCCTGCTCCAACTACGAATCCTTTTCCTGAGTTTTTAACTATCTCTGTTAAAGTTGCCATAGAAATTAAATTTTTAGAAGAGATTTAAAGCTTTCTATCTTTGTCCAACTTCTTCAATCTTTCCTCAAGTTCTTTTATTTTTTCTTCCTTAACCCTGCTGTCTTCGTTATATTTTTTATCCATAGTCGTTATAAAATCCCTTAAATAAGAGTTAAATAGGGTTGAAAGCTTCCCCCCAAACATATCCAGCTTTCTTTTGCTTTTTTCTAATAACTCTTTATCAACAGTTATGTTTACTCTTACTTTATTATGCTTTCCTTTCTTTATTTTTATTGACATGTGTATAAATGTGTATTTTAGTATTTATTCTTTTAGGTAGATTTAAATACCTTCTTTTTTAAGGTAGGCTATGATAAGCAAAACTAAGATAAAGCAAAGAGCAAGGAGCAAAACTTCCACAGAGCTCAAAGAAACATTGGCTCTGGCTGTAAAAAATTCTGCATGGGAGAATATCGCAAAGATTTTGTCAGGGTCTACAAGAGCTTTCTCATCTGTGAATTTATCCAAGATAGAAGAAGAAACAAAAGCAGGAGATACTGTTCTTATTCCGGGAAAAGTTCTTTCTCAGGGAGATTTAACAAAAAAAATCAAAATCATTGCATTCTCTGCTTCTGCTTTAGCTCTTGAAAAAATAAAAGAATCTAAGTCAGAATTTTCTACAATCCTGCTAGAAATAAATAAAAACAAAAAGTTTGAGGGAATAAAACTAATAAGATGACTCATCAGATAATCATAGACGCAACAAATGCAACTTTAGGGAGATTAGCATCATATGCTGCTAAGCAATCTCTTTTAGGGAGAGAAGTAATCATAGTAAATTGTAATGCTGTAATCATATCTGGCGCTCCACAGCAAACATTAAATAAATATAAAAAAGCAAAGGCAAGAGGAGGATCTGCTCTAAAAGGACCTTTCTTCCCAAGATCTCCTGAGAAAATAATGAAAAGAGCTATAAGGGGCATGCTTCCAGACCACAGAGAAGGAAGAGGTAAAGAAGCACTAAGAAGAATAATGTGTTATAATCTTGTTCCTCCAGAGTTTGAAAAAGAAAAAAAGATTAGCTCTGGAAAACCAAAAATAACTAAAACAATAACTCTTAAGAGAATTTCAGAATTAGTATAAAATGGCACAAAAAATAGAAAACAAAATTTTCTCTGGAAAAAGAAAAACAGCAATAGCAAAAGTAAGGCTTAGCCCTGGGAAAGGAAACATATTTTACAATAAACTTCCTTATCAGGAATTAGGGCTATTTCACCGCCTTGCATTAGTAGAGCCATTAAGAATTTTTGAAAGAGAGATAGGCTCTGTTTCTAATGATTTTCATATAAAGACTTCTGGGGGAGGAAAGCAGGCGCAGATTCAAGCATCAAGACTAGCTATCGCCCGAGCATTATTAGAAGTATCTGGCTCTGAAACATTAAGAAAAGCATTCATTTTGTATGACAGAAATATAATTGTTCAGGATTCAAGAAGAAAAGAAACCAGAAAGCCCGGAGATTCCAAGGCAAGAGCAAAGAGGCAGAAGTCATACAGATAATTTTATACTTTTCCACTAAGTTATAAATAAGGATTTTAAAGTTAAGACCTTATTAGGAAGATTATAAAGTTACAACAATTCGAAATAAACGTTTACTATTTATTCGCTTTTAGCCACATTTCGTTAAAATAATTTCTAAGATTCTCTGCCAGCGATCTTGAGTGTATCAATACAGAAAAAATACTCTCCCCCCAAGATACAAGTAAAATTTTCTCATTTATTATGTCAATGTTTCCTGGAAGGGGCAAATTAGAAAATTTC
>CAZWLX010000022.1:7088-7933 GCA_964634845.1 Candidatus Woesearchaeota archaeon
AACCAAGATTTTTCATATTCAGCATTACAAATTCCTCTGTTTTTTACTCCTTTGACCAAATCAACAATACTATTATAAAATAAATTTGATTCTTCAGCATATTTATCATCATGAATATAAAAAAATAATATTTCGTCTTTCTTTGAAGTATTCTTAAACAATTTCTCATAGGCTGTTCTTAATCCCTTCTTTCCAACGAATACTTCTGCTTCTTGTTTTGATTTTGCCTCTTGTAATTTCTCTAAATCTGGAAGAATTTTACTTAAGGCCTCTTTTTCTTTGATTATTTCTTCTTGTTTTTTATCAAGATATTGTATAAGATTCGAAGGCGATGCTGCCTGAAAATGTTTTGTTTTATTCTTAACAATAAAACTTACGATTCCCTTTTCTATTAGTCTGTTTAAGATGTCATAGATATTGGAATAGGCCACTTTAGACTTATTCACTATTGGACCAACTGTTGAGCTTCCTAGTTCACTTAAAGCTAAATACACTTTTGCTTCTCCTTCAGTAAGTCCTATTTTCAATAAATTGAATAGTTCATGATTTACCATACTTTATGGAGTAATGTTAGCTATAAAATACTTCCTATTACACCTGTTGTACAGGGGAGATAAATGATATAAACTATTTTTCTTTCAAGAAATTAAGGAGAAATGAAAAATGCCCTTATGCGGATTTAATCAAAAAATGCTTAAAGGTCTTGTAGCCTTCCATGAAGGATTAGTGGAACATGGCTTAGTTGAACGTTCAAGAATAAGGGAACAATCAGTAGGTGAAACCTTGCAAAGAGAATTATCGGATATGGAAAGATTCTTAGGCGAAACTAATAACCTAGTTAATCC
>CAZWLX010000023.1:0-7897 GCA_964634845.1 Candidatus Woesearchaeota archaeon
ATTTTTAAAAGAAGAGTCCGGTGAAAAGGACTTGGAGGGAAAAAGGACTGAAAATAGTTTCGAAAAGAGCTATTGGAGCTTGTTTTCTAAAGATAAGGAATTAAATCCACTTAGATTCAGCAATGGGAAAACACAAGAAGATATTGTCAAGGAAATAGTTTCTTTAATTGAAAATGGAAAGAAAATAATTTTTCTTCATGGAACTTGTGGAACTGGAAAAAGTGCTATTGCTTTAAATGTTGCCCGTGTTTTAGGAAGCGCTAGTGTTGTTGTTCCTGTTAAGGCTTTACAGAGACAATATGAAGAAGATTATATGCATGGGAAATGGCTTAAAATGGATTCAGGGAGAAAGATGAAAATAGCAATGATTACTGGAAGAGATAATCATGATTCTGTTTTTTTTGATGGAAAAAGTTGCGCTAATCCTGAATTGCCAGAGAATATTAAGATTACAGAGAAAAATTATCAAAAAATTATTCAATATTATAAAGAAAATCCATTAATCAAGAATAAAGTTGAACCAAATATGGATAAAATTAGAAGGATGTCTATTGCCCCTTCTAATCCATATTGGAGTCCTATTTTACCGGCAGATTTTGAAGCTAATCAGATTAGAGATGCAACGAAGAGAAAATATCTTGGATGCGATGGAAAAGACTGGATTTTCTATCATAGAAAGAGAGGATGTAGTTATTATGATCAGTATTTATCTTATTTGATGGCTGATGTGATTATTTTTAATTCTGCTAAATATCTTTCTGAGCTTGGAATGGGAAGAAAGCCGAAAACAGAGGTTGAGATTGTAGATGAAGCAGATGAATTTTTAGATTCTTTATTTATTCAGGAAGAGTTTAACTTAACCAGATTAAAGAGCGCTCTAAAATTAATCTTCCCAGAAAGCAGAGAAGCTAAGGATCAGGTTGATAAGATTTTAGATTTAATTGGACTTGAAGAAAAGAATAAGAAAGCTCTTGGGATAGATGAGAAAAAGATTTTTGAGATAAAAGACACAAAGGTAAAAGAGATATTAAGGTTGTTAATAAGCAATTTAGAACTTGAGGCTGAAATTGCTTTTGATGAGATTAATTATTCTAATAAGGCCTTGGAAATTGCGAGAAATTTCTCTAAATTGTTTGAGGAGACTTATCTTAGTTATAGAATGGATGAAGAAAATCTATATGTTAAACTTGTCAGCACTAATTTATCTGGGAAGTTAAGTGATTTAATGAATAAAAGCAAAGCAATTGTTTTTATGTCAGGAACTTTGCATAGCAGAGAAGTTCTAAAGAAAGTGTTTAAAATGGGAAGTTATGAGGTTGTTGAGGCAGAGACATTAAAATTTGGAAATGCGGAGATAGTTATGACTGGAAAAGAATTTGATTGTAAATTTAGTAATTTCTCTTCTGGGGGGAAGAGCAGGAAAGATTATCTTCTTGCTTTGAAGAGTTGTATTGATAAAGCAATTGAACCGATGTTAGTACATGTTAATGCTTTTCAGGATTTGCCCAGCGAACAGGAAAAAATTGATTTAGAATTAGGAAGCGTAATGAGCAGAGAGAAACTTCAGGATTTGCAAAAGGAAGATAGGACAGGAAGACTTGTTAGTTTATTCAAGAGCGGAATATCAAGTTCTTTGTTTTCAACTAAATGTTCTAGAGGAGTTGATTTTCCCGGAGATATTTGCAAAACTATGATTTTTACTAAGTATCCTAATCCAAATACTCAAGATACTTTTTGGAAAGTTTTGGAAAAAACACATCCTGAATCTTTTTGGGATTTTTATAAAGATAAGGCTAAAAGAGAGTTTTTACAAAGAATCTATAGAGCTTTGAGATTTGAAGATGATAAGGTTTCTATTTTGTCCCCTGATTCTCGTGTATTGGATGCTGTCAGAGAATTGCAAAGACAGAATGGAAGATAAGTTTAAATTTATAAGTCTGTATTATTATGAAATATGATTGGATTTAAAATAACCGGAAATAATAGAATACTTTTTATAGCCTTAATTTTAATTGTTATTGTCGGAGGGATTTACTATATGGCAGGAAATGGAGAAAGAGACATGAAAAAAGTTAAGTTAGAAACAAGCGAGGGCGATATTGTCATAGCTTTGTATTCAGATATGCCGATTACTGCTGGGAATTTTGCTTCTTTAGTTGAAAAAGGATTTTATGATGGAACAATGTTTCATCGTGTGATTCCAGAGTTTATGATTCAGGGAGGAGACCCAACTGGAACTGGGAGAGGAGGGCCTGGATATGAAATAAAAGATGAATTTACTCATAAAGGCGGAAACAGAAATAACAGAGGGACAATAAGCATGGCTAATTCAGGACCAAATACAGGAGGAAGCCAGTTTTTTATTAATGTAGCTGATAATAATTTTCTTGATTCAAAACATCCTGCTTTTGGAGAAGTTATAGAAGGAATGGAGGTTGCTGATGCTATCTCAAAAGTTGAGCGAGATAGCAATGACAAGCCTTTGAAAGAAATAACCCTATTGAAAGCAAATTTTCTTGATTAATTCTTAAACAAGGAATTTAAAGACGATAAAGAATGTTATTATCCCTGTTATTGCAAATTCGATTAATGGAGTTATTCCAACACCAAAAAATAAAGGCATTCTTCGGTCATATTTCCATCTCTCTTTTTTCAAAGATATTTTTTCATCAATGAAAGAGAATAGTACAGAGATTATAGCAAACGTTGATAATTGATACAAGTTTGAAGTTATATCCATGTTCTTGAAGACAAAGAATGTAGCTAGATAAAGTATTGTTACAAAAAATCCGTTTTTCAAAGACTGTTTTATTATGTATGGAGCATATTTTCTTAGCTCCATGTTTAGGGTTGTTGTGTAAAGAGTAGAATGCTTTACTTCCCAGATTAAGTTAAGAAGAAAAGATAATCCAAAAATGGAAATTAAAATGTTTAGTAATGTTGGATTCATATTAACTCTCTTTTTTAAAGGCCTTTTGGCGAGTTTAGATACTTTTTGTTCTTTAATAAACCTGCCGATGTTAGAACTCCTAGTAGGGATATGAAGAACATGACTATAAATAGTGTTTTGAATCCTGCCAGGTCTGCAATATATCCTCCGATTACCGCTGCTATTGCCGTGACTATGTATCCCATTCCTTCCCATATTCCCCAATCAGAAGCTTCTTCTTTTTTTATGACGAAATGAGAATATAGAGAATCATATGCAGGAGACAGGAACGCGACTGCAACTCCTAAAATTGCCTGGACAATCAAGAGTGATAATTGGTTAAATACAAATATGTATCCTAAAGTTCCTATAGAAATCAAAATATATCCAAGCAAAACCAGTTTCTCTTTATGCTTAAACCTGTCTTCCCACTTTCCTATTAGAAATATCAGAATACCAGAAGTTAAGGTAAAAGTAAAAAATGCCCAGCTTGCATCTAATATGTCTCCTCCTATTTCTTCTACAAAAATAGCATATATTGGGCCCAGCATTCCAAGAGCTAAAGTTGCCCATGCGTCGGCAATTAAAAGAAATTTAAGCCCTCTTTTCATTTTTCAAGAAAGAGAACACAGGCTTTAAATATATTCCCTGCTTTTTTAACTAGAGGTGATTTGATGAAAACAAAAAGATCAGGAAAATCTTTAATTTCCATTACAGCAGAGCAAAGCTCCGCTGTCTCATTCAACTTTAAAAAAGTTGAAGATTTTAAGAAAGGAGCACAAAAATGAAAATATTTATTGATTCTGCAAAGCTTGATGAGATCAAGAAAGTCAGAGATTGGGGAATTTTAGATGGTATAACAACTAATCCTAGTCTGATTAAAAAGGCTGTTAGCGATTTACAAAAAAAAGGGAGAAAGGTGGATGTAGAGCAGCATATTAAGCAGATTTTCAGAATAGCCGGAAAAAAGATGCCTGTTAGTTTAGAAGTTTTAGGCAGCGATTTCAAGGAGATGGTCAGGGAGGGGAAGTTGTTGCATAAGATGTTTAGAAGATATGGAAATGTTTATGTGAAAATTCCTGTTAACCCCTGTTTAGAAGATAGATGTTCCTTACAAAGTGATGGAATTAGGGCTATTAAAGAACTTACAAAGGCAGGAATAAAAGTTAATTGCACTTTAATCTTTAGTCCAGAACAGGCTTTATTAGCTGCAAAGGCAGGAGCGAGATATGTTAGCCCTTTTATTGGGAGAGAGGATGATTATATTAGAGAATTAGGGAGAATAAAATTCAGGAAAGAAGATTATTATCCTGCTCAGGGAAAGAAGAAGCTTGGGAAAATTATCAACGATGAAGGAATTGTTTCCGGAGCTGACCTTGTCTTGGAAACAAAGAAAATATTTATAAAAAATAAGATAAGAACCTTGATTTTAGCAGCAAGCATTAGAAATAAAAGAAGTTTCAGAGATGCTGTTCTTGCAGGAGCAGATATTGTTACTATGCCTTTTTCTGTAATTTCAGAGCTGTTACAACATCATGAAACAGCAGATGGAATGAAAAAATTTATTGAAGATATTGTTCCTGAATATGCAGAACTTCTGGGTTTGTGTAAAACACCTGGATATAAGAAATTATGCAAACCGTG
Organism: Candidatus Woesearchaeota archaeon; assembly: GCA_964634845.1. Lineage (GTDB taxonomy): Archaea > Nanobdellota > Nanobdellia > Pacearchaeales > GW2011-AR1 > ARS1309. The sequence goes on from CAZWLX010000023.1 coordinate 4,574, forward strand.
GAGTGAATAAGATGAAAAACAAATTTAAGACAACAGCTAGAGAACTTGAAAAATATGGAAAACATGGAATTAGAACTTTGAAAGATATGGAAAAGATGTTTTTTAATGAGGATGAAGTTAAAAGAATCCTAAAACAAGGAGGAAATCCTGTGATTTATGAGACTTTTGTTAAATCCTTTTACCCTATGGATTTGGGATTGACTGTCTTGAATGCAGGACAGATAGGAAAGGAATTTTATTTTACTAAGGGACATGTGCATAGGGCTGGGACAGAAGAGTTTTATATTTTATTAGAGGGAACAGGATTGCTGATTCTACAAAAAGATAGGAAGATAAAAAAGCTTAACTTGAGTAAAGGAAGATTGATATTAATTCCAAGAGGATATGCCCATAGACTGATAAATAATGGAAAAAAGAAGCTTAAGGTTTTGACAATTTACCATGAGAATTCTAAGCCAGACTATTCTGTTAAATTCAGAAAGAGATTTTTCTCTGGTTAAGATTATCTCGCAATAATGTTAATGAGTGTTAACGAAAGTTATTTATACTAATAATCTTTAATTGAAATGAGGGCATGAACTTCGGTTTGCGCCCTCGCTTTTGCTTTTTCTTAATACAAAATAATTATAAACTCTGATTTTGATTAGTTTAAATGGCTAAATGTCTTGTTGTTGGGGGAGCAGGTTTTATTGGAAGTCATGTTACTGATAAATTGGTTGAGCTGGGACATAGTGTTTCTGTTATAGATAATCTTTCAACTGGAAATAGAAAAAATGTGAATAAAAAAGCAGAGTTCTTTGAGAAAGATATTAGGGAAGATTTGTCTGATATTTTTAACAAGGGGTTTGACTATGTTTTTCATTTAGCAGCACAAGTTAATGTAAGAAAATCTCTAGAAAATCCTGTAAAGGATGCAGAGACAAATATTATTGGGAGTTTAAATGTTCTAGATAATTGTGTTAAGTTTAAGGTAAGGAAATTTATCTTTTCTTCTACAGGGGGTGCAATATATTCTCCTAATGCAAAGCTTCCCTGCAAGGAAGACAGCGAAAAAGAGCCTCTTTCACCTTATGGTGTTGCAAAGTTTACCGTAGAAAATTATCTTAGAATTTTTAAGAATGTGTTTGGACTGAATTATGCTTGTTTAAGATATAGCAATGTTTATGGACCTAGACAGGACGCTAAAGGAGAAGCAGGAGTTATTTCCATTTTTATCTCCAGGGCTATTAACAATGAAGATTTAATTATTTTTGGAGATGGAGAGCAAACAAGGGATTTTATTTATGTTAAGGATGTTGTTGACGCCAATATTAAGGCGATGAATTTAGAGGGAACTTATAATGTTGCCACAATGAAAGAAACAATGATTAGCGAACTTGCTAAGGAGATAATTAAATTAGTTGGCAGCGATAGCAAAATTGTTTATGGTAACGAAATAAAGGGAGAATTAAAGAGAAATGTTTTGTCTTATGCGAGATTAAAGAACAAAGGCTGGACTCCGAAATATAATCTTGATAATGGGTTAAGAGAAACAGTTGAATGGTTTAAGAATTTGTAGATTTTTTTAGAGCTTCTCTTACTATCTTTTCATCTTCAGGATTTGTAATTCCATACCATTTATCTTTAGAAAAATACATCTTCATTTTAATTTTATTAGTTTTAATTAATTCATCTATTGCTGTCGGAAGATATGCCTCTATTGTTTTGTTTTCCTTATTTTTCTCTTTAAAATCTGATAGGATTAAGCATAAGTCAGAGAGATTTTCCGGGAAAAGAGCGAAGATATTCATGTTGCATAAATCGTTTTCAGATGTTTTTGTTTCTCCCAGATTTTGAGGATTTATGCCTATTGTCTCTGTTAAAGAAATTACATTATTGTTCTTATCAACTTGGAATATCCCCCTATTAACTTTTCCTTTTTTTGGTATCATTGATTTTAGAGGAAGTCCAATAGTTGCTGTTTCTTTTTTATTTGATTTTAAATGGTTTACCAGAATCTTGAAATTATTTTCTCCATAAATATCATCTCCATTACAGACTACAAAGGGAGTTTTTATTATTTCCTTGGCAGAACATACAGCATCTAAAGAGCCCCATGGTTTTTCCCTTTGTGTTTCATTAAATTTCTGATATGCATACGATATTGGAATATTTTTATAGTTATTTCCAAATTTCTCTTTGAATAAAGATTCTGTTTTATTTCCTACGATAAATAGAATTTTTGTGAATTCTGCTTTCAAGGCTTGATTTAAAGAGTATTCTATTAATGTTTCTTCATTTGGACCTATTTTTGCAAATTGCTTTGGTTTTCCTCCAAACCTAGAAGATAAGCCTGCGACCATTAAAACGAGAGTGATATCTTTGTTTTTCATAGGAAAGATTAGAGGAAAAGGTATAAAAAGATTGTTAGTTTTTTAGGGGATAAGAAAAGGGGAAATGAAAATAATGAAATCAGGAATATTTCAAACTTTCATTTTTAAGAAAGGAGCAAAAAAATGAAAACCTATAGACATGTTATTGGAGATGGAAAAGTTAGGAAAGATAAGTTTACTGTTGCTATTTTCGGAAGCGCGAGAATAAAAAATGATAAGCCTATGTATAAGAAAGTTTACAACTTGGCTAAGATGTTAGGGGAGAGAGATATAGATGTTGTTACAGGAGGAGGGCCTGGATTAATGGAGGCTGCGAATTCAGGGCATAAATCAGGAAGTAAGAAAACAAGGGCTCATAGTATTGGGCTAGGAATTAAACTTCCGAAAGAACAAAAATTCAACAACTCTTTAGACGAAACAGAAACTTTTATGAGATTTACGAACAGGCTTGATAATTTTATGTTATTAAGCAATGCTGTTGTTGTTGCAAGTGGAGGAGTTGGAACTTTGCTTGAGTTATTTTACACCTGGCAGTTAGTTCAAGTTAAGCATATTGATAATATTCCTATTATTCTTTATGGCGACATGTGGCCAGGACTTTTGCAATGGCTTAAGAGAAGACCATTAAGAAAAGGCTACTTTGGGATTGAAGATTATAAGTTGTTGTATTATGCCAAGACAGAGAAAGAAGCAATGGAGTTAATTGATAAAGCTCAAAGGAATTTTAATAAGAAAATTAAAAAGTAATGTGTTAGATTCTGGAGAGAGATGTGAATTTTATCACGGAAAATGAAAATAGGAATTATAGGTTTAGGGAGAATGGGGTTTGGTATGAGCCAAAGGCTTCTGGAAAAGGGGTATAGAGTTGTTGCATGGAATCGGGATCAGAGTAAAGTGGGAAAGATTTTGAAGAAAGGAGTTGAAGGTGCAGAGAGTATTGAAGAGCCTGTCG
>CAZWLX010000024.1:0-1616 GCA_964634845.1 Candidatus Woesearchaeota archaeon
TCTCCATAAACTCTTTCTTAATATTTTAATGCTCTACGATAGATTCTCGATATTCGTTGTGAAACATCATGCGGGGTTCTTTAATTAGCAACAAACAATCCTCTTCTCATAAAAACAGGAAACAAAATTTCTCTGGCAGCGTTTAGATCTCCCTTCTCAAGATTAGGTCGTATGTATCTCTCATATTCTCTAACAAACCTTCCAATTTCTTCGGGTATTGTTAGTGTAGATTTAGAATTCATAATCGTCTCCTTTAGAAATCCAAGAATTTACTTCTTAGGTGTTAGTTCTATACAAACACCAGCAGCAACAGTTGCTCCGGCGTCTCTGATTGCAAATCTGCTCATGTACTGATTATCTGCTTGTTTCTCTAAGACAAGATTCCCAATAGGTTTAATTTTAACTTTTGCAACATCTCCATTCTTCAAAAAGTCAGGATTAGGTGTCTTCTTTCCATCAGGGCCTGTTTTTTCAATAAGTTCTATAAATTGGCAAGGCACTTGTGCAGTATGAACGTGGAATACAGGAGTGTAACCTTTAGCAATAACAGTTGGGTGCGAGATAACTGCGACTTGTCCTATGAATTCATCAACTACAGGGACTGGTTTAGCAGCATCACAAATTACATCTCCTCTGGCAACATCTTTCTTTCCAATTCCTCTAATGTTACATCCAACATTGTCTCCTGCTTCAGCTTGAGATAATGTCTCATGGTGCATCTCAACTGTTTTAACTTCTCCTTCAATTCCTTTCCCAGTTCTTCCAGGAAGTATCTTAACTTTCATTCCAGCTTTCATAATTCCAGTTACAATCTTTCCAACAGGAACAGTTCCAATTCCAGTGATTTCATAAGCATCCTGAATAGGCATTCTCAATGGAAGGTTTGTTGGTTTTTCTGGTTGTTTAAACTTGTCAAATTGCTCTAACAATGTTGGTCCGCTAAACCACTTCAGGTTATCAGATTTCTTTGTAAGATTATCTCCCTTCAATCCAGAAATTGGTATAAACATTGTTTGTGCTACATTATATCCTGCTTGTTTTAATAGTGTTGAAACATCTTCTTTGATTTTCTTAAATTCTTCTTCTTTGTATCCAACAGTATCCATTTTATTAACAAGCACTGCAACTTCTCCAACTCCCATTGTCCTTAATAGCCAAACATGTTCTTTTGTCTGTGGTTGAACTCCTGCTCCTTGTCCAGCAGCAACAACAAGGAATGCAGCATCAGCTTGCGATGCTCCAGTAATCATGTTTTTAACAAAGTCTCTGTGTCCAGGAGCGTCAATTATTGTAACCTCATACTTTTGTGTAGGAAGTTTTTCATAACTTAAATCTATAGTAACTCCTCTTTCTCTCTCTTCTTTAAACTTGTCCATATGGTATGCAAATTCAAATCCTACTTTTCCATGCTTTTGAGCTTCAGCTTTAAGTTTATCTAGCTCTTGCTGTTGAAACTTTCCAGATTGAAACATCAAATGTCCAATTGTAGTTGATTTTCCGTGGTCAACATGTCCAACGAACGCAACATTTATGATTGGTTTTTGTTTTGCCATGTTTTGTAATTGTCTTTATTTTTATGGGTATTTAAACTTTACTATGGAGTTTTGTAAAGTTTA
>CAZWLX010000024.1:1716-7727 GCA_964634845.1 Candidatus Woesearchaeota archaeon
GAAATTCTCAAAACTTCTGATAAAACAACCGGAAGTTCTTTAATTCCAGCATCGTCGCTAAAATGTCCCTTCCCATGTTCAACAATTATCTTAGCATTTAATCTTTCTTCAAAAATCTCTCTATCACTTAATGGAACATCAGGATCATCATCAGAAAATATCGCAACTATCTTTCCATCTTTAATTCTAGATTTAACTTTGCCAGTATCAATTTCTGTTTCAAGCCAAGGCTCTGCAACTTCTTTTTCTTCTTCTGTTTCTAAATTAGGAAGATTAAACCAACCTGCAACAAAAATACATCCTCCGACTTTTTTCTCTTTTTCCAAACTCTCCAAATACCTCATTATAGTTTGACATCCGATGCTATGTCCAATAAAATATGTTTTTTCGTTTACTTCACTAACAACTTCTTTTAACTTACTTGTCCAAGCTTTAATCTCTGGTTCTTCTGTATTTGGCATTTCTGGAACAATAACTTTAAATCCTTTTTTCTCTAATTCTTTCTTCAGCCAAGGAAACCATGCATTTTCAGGATTTCCTCCCCAGCCATGAATTAAAAATACTTTTTTATCCATAACAAAAAGAAAAATCAAAACTATTTAACATTTTGTGTTAAATCTAACCCCAAAGAGAAAGAATAATTCCCATAACAATTAAATTAACCAGCCAATAAGCCCCATTCAAGGCATACAATTTCCAGGATTTACCTTCCCATAAAACACTATTTAGCAATGTTGTACTTATAAAAAACCCAAGCCAGATAATAATTCCCAATTGAACTCCGTCTAAAATAGTTACAGCAGTCGCCATCCTAACAATTATTGCAAAAATATATGCAGTTATGATTGTTCCAATCAAATTCAAAATCATCATTTTTGCCATGCCTTTTTTCTTGCCATTCATTTTAATTTTAGAAAGTTTAGCCCAAGTCTCTCCAAAAACTTTCGGAGAATACCAGAACATTCCAATTATAAATGAAGCAACAGCAGCTGCTAAAACTCCTATTGTATTAACGCTAAAACTCGCAATGCTCATTGTTTATAAAGAAAAATAAAGTTTAAATACCTTTGTTTAGCAAATTTAATATGGCAGAGACAATATTAATCGCTTCACACTATGCAGGTTTGAGAACAACATTTCAGGCAATGGCAGATTCAAGAGGATATTCTGCAACAGTTGTAGGATGTCCAAGACAATTAGCTCCTGAACTAGAAAGAGATTTTGATTTATATTTAATCGAGTTAAATTTAGGATCTCCTGCAAGCACAATAATTGACCCTGCTCAAGAAGCTTATGAAAGTTTAAGCGCAAGAATTAATTCAGGGCAAGCAAGATTTTTAGGTTTCTCTTCAACCCAAAGAACGATTAAGCTCGCCAGAGAAAGGGGAATTCCATGCGCCCTGTCAAGTGATATAGGGGAAATAGTCAGATTCCTTGATAATAAAATTCCCATCCCTGTATAAATTTCTATTAATAGTATTAGTTGGCTAGAGCTATAAGCCTATCTAGTCTTTCTTCTGCTCGCATAGGGTTGAATACTGCCTCGCTAAATCTACTCATCTGAACCCCTCTTTTAGTTAATGATCTACCCAAAGAGTAGCCTAAATAATGAACTAAATCGTCAAATTGGTGTTCAAATGTTTGCACCAATTTAATTAATTCTCCTTGCCTTCTGTATAAGTGTGTAAATGAAGGAGATTCATGTAGATTAAGAAACCACTCTATAAATTCGTTTACAGGGCCTGCTCTAAATCTCATATACAAATCTCTAGGGTTGGATTGTTCCGGTATTAGTTTGTTTTTAACTGGTTCCCGCACAGGTTCGGCCAAAGAAAACAGCCCAACTGTAAAATAAGCAGCAGCTTCGTTACTAATGCGTTTAGCGAATGCATTTCTCATTAATCCTTCTACCGGCTCTTCGCACCCCTTTTTTTGTGTTCTTTCTAATGGATCTTTGTAGCCCGGCCTTTCTGCCCATTCTGCTTCGGTTGTCTGAAAGAAATCTTCTAAAAAATGATGACTCTCTTCTACTAAAGATGATCTAACAAATCTTCTAAACCTTGCTTCATTCATCTCAAGGGGCAGAAAAATTGCTATGTTTGGCCCATCTGGTTGAGGACGAAATAACCCTGTTGCAACAGGCGCGTAAAAAGAAGTTCGCGGGAAAAAAAACACATCTGCCATCTCAAAAATAGACCTTTCTCCACAAACATATTTATCAGTTACCTCAACATTTGGAAATCTTTTCTGATAGTCCGCACTCAATTCATAGTGGGCTGCAATTTGAGAGAGCAGTTTTGTTAAAACTACTTCAGTTCTTACAGAAGCCCTCTCTATTGTTTTGTCTCTTCTTTTTTCATCTATTCTATTTAGGTCTATAGAAGGGATTGCCAAGTTACTTGTGTCCCGACCATTCCTATAAATTCCCCTAAGATGTTCTCTGGTCCGAACCAAAAATTCAACAGAGGGCATTTCTAATGCTAAACTCATTGTTAAGTGGAAAAAACGAGGTTTAAAAATCTTTGGTTTAGAAAAAATCCCTGCATCAGTATAGAAAAATTCTTTAATAAGGTTTCTTAAGATTAATAATGCAAATTCCTCTTAAACTGGATGAAGCTCGTAGAGTCTCTGTTCAGGAAGCATTGTTAAATCTTCTGGAAATATCAGGCTTTTCTGGAATAAAAGAGGCATCTTTATTTGATTATTTTCCTAGGGGAATAAGGCACATCTTACTTTTAGAAATAGAGTCAATGAAAAGATTAGGATATCTCTTAACAATGCATGATAATCCAGAGACAAGATATTTTTTATCTGTTAAATATCATCTAGATAAAGAAAGGGCTCTTGTTTAGCAATATTTCATCAATGGATGTTGGTCATTGTCGTCCTTAATTCTTCTCTGCCTTTCTTCTTCAACTTTGTCTTTTATTCCTTCTTGAGAACTCAAATTTTTAATTCCTTCTAATTCTTTAGCAATAAACTTCTCAACTTTTTTACTCATACTCAATCCTTCGGATTTACAATGCTTGCTAAATTGTTTGTAAACCTGTTCGTCAATATTAAATGTCTTTAACGCCATTTCCTCTTTTTTTGATTAAACTTTTCTGAAGTTTACCTCTTTTTTGTGAGCAATATCTATTAAATATAGTTATTTAATATTAATAAACCTTTCTTTTTTATCATTGGGAAGCAAAACAAATACCAGTTAAATAATCTTAAATAAGATTAATAAATGAACGTTCCAGAAATAAAATACTGTTAAAGACTATTAGATTATCACAATAATCTTTATACTTGATACTCTGTAAAGAGTGATGGTTAAAGATTATCACAATAATCTTTATACTTGAAGCTTTGTGAAAAGCGAAAGTCAAAGATTATCACAATAATCTTTATATAATCTCCTGTAAATTCTTTTTGATTATAAAAGAAACATGCGGGCAGTAAAAGATGTTGTAGGATTAGCAGTAAAAAATGCACGCACATCTTATTCTAGAGAAGAGACAGGTTTTATCGAGGGTTTTTACAGATGGTTAAGAAGAAAAAAACCAACTTTTGTCTCACTCTCGCCAGAGCTTTTTAAAATATACAGAGATGAAAATCAGGATTTTCATCCAGCCGATAGTTCTCATCATTATACAGATGAAGAAGGAATAAAAATAGTTGTTCAACAAGAAGCAGGTTCTGATAGAAGGAGATCTGATGGAGACATTTCAGTAAGGGTTAGTTCAGACCCGAATGCTTTTAGATATTCCTCAACTTTATTAGATAGACTGCCCTGATTTTTATCTCTCATGAGCAATTACTGATTCTCTGCCAAACCTTTCCTGTCTCTGATTTTCTTTATAACTCCTTGCTGTAATTCTCTTGGCATCTTCTGGAACTCCTGATCCATTAATGAACTAACTCCGCGCCCTTCTGTTGAACTTCTTAAATCAGAACTCCATCCGATCATCTCACTAACAGGAATTTTCGCTTTTATAACAGTATCAATTCCTTCTTGCTGCACATCTATGAGAACACCGCGCTTGCTTCCAACTAACTGCGTTATTGTTCCCATAAAATCAACAGGTGCTTCAATTAAATGAGTCTGTATAGGTTCAAGTAAAACAGCTCCGCCCTTATTCATTGCAGAAAACATTGCAGCTCTAACAGCAGGATAAATTTGTGCAGGACCTCTATGCATATGATCTACATGTAATTTCGCGTCATGCAAAATAACTTTTGTTTTCATTAAAGGTTCCTTTGCCAAAGGTCCATTATCCACAACTAATCTCCATCCATCTGCAATACTTTCTATCACTTCACCTAGCAGTACAATTCCCCTTGTTCTATCTTCAAATACATTGCCTTTGTAAATCTCTTTGTATTGCCTTGCTTCTTCATTGCTTATTCCTAATTCAGAAAGCTTCTTCCAAATCTCTTCTGGTTTTTTTCTTAACTTTCCTTCTGGAATTTCTCCTCTTTCAATTGCATCATAAACTTCATCTTCTAAAGGTTCAATGCTAAAGAATAAAATATTGTGCCCATTTGGTGTTCTGGATTCAACAGCTTCACTTGGTTTTGCAACACTCTCTCTGTAAACAACAATCGGGCTTCCTGTCTTTACTTCAAGTCCTTTCTCATTTTTTATCCTCCCTTCGATAATTTCTAAATGCAACTCCCCCATCCCACTTAATAGGTTTTCTCCGGTTTCTTCATTAATTTCTATCCTAACACTAGGATCTTCTTTTGCAACTTTCCTTAGAACCTCAACTAATTTTGGCAAATCTGCAGACCTGATAACTTCAATGCTTTTTGTAATAACAGGTTGAAATATGTGTTTTATCTCTTCAAATGCTGTTTGTTCATTCTCTGTTATCGTATCTCCAACATCTGCATTAAGTCCTGTAATTGCCAGAACATTTCCAGCAGGAACTTCCTGCAATTGCTCTGGTTTTATTCCGTTATACACCAGAACTTGCTGAACTCTTGCTTTTTTCTTTGCATTGTTTGCATAAAGTTCCATTCCATTTTTTATTGTACCAGAATATAATCTTCCAGCTGCAATTTCTTTTCCAGATCTTGGCTCAATAACAATGTTTGTAATAACAAAAGCAACCTCTCCATCCCTATTGCACTTCAATAAGTCTTGCCCAAATTTGCTGTCTATATCTCCTCTCCAGATTTTTGGAATTCTATATTCCTGAGCTTTAACAGGGTTTGGCAGATGTTTTACAGCCATATCTAAAATAACCTCGTGTAATGGTGCGTTCTTCCATATCCATTCTTTTCTCTCTTCTTCATCTTTATTATAAATCTCAATTATATCTCTGAAAGAAACTTTTTTCTTATGCATAAAAGGCAATGACAGCGCCCAGTTCTCTCTCGCAGAGCCAAAAGCAACACTTCCATCCTGAACATTGACTTTCCATTTTTCTTTATATTCTGGCTCTGCAATCTGCATTATTAAATTATTAAAATCATTAATTAATTTCACAAATCTTTCTTGCATCTGCTCTGGTCCAAGTTTTAATTCTTTAATCAGCCTGTCAACTTTATTTATGAAAAGAACAGGCTTAACTCTTTCTCTCAATGCTTGCTTCAAAACAGTTTCTGTCTGAGGCATTATTCCTTCAACAGCGCAAACAAGAACAAATGTTCCATCAATAGCTCTCATAGCTCTTGTAACATTTCCTCCAAAATCAACATGTCCAGGAGTGTCAATTAAATTAATTAAATATTCTTCTCCTTGATAAGAGTGAGCCATTGAAACATTAGCAGCATCAACAGTCATTAATCTCTCTTGTTCATCAGCATGCTGCCAAGTTGTCATTCCTTCTTCCAGATCTCCTGCATTTTTAGAAGCCATCATTCCAGCAGCAGCCAAAAGATTGTCAGTAAAAGCAGTTTTGCCGTGATGTATGTGCGCGCTTGTCGCTACGTTTCTAATATTCTTCTGATTGCTAGTCATTCTGTCTATCTTGCTTAAGCTTGTTTCTTTGTCTGCCAATGTGGTTACTCCTTCCTAC
>CAZWLX010000025.1:0-7589 GCA_964634845.1 Candidatus Woesearchaeota archaeon
CATGTCTAAATGCGCACCAGATAGCTGCAGCCGCCAGCAGGATCAACTGGATTTACAATTTGTAAATTGTTGAACAGTATCTGCTGATGACTGTTTGTCGAATTGGCAAGTATCGACTTAATTATAACAACACTCGCCTCCACATAAAAAAATATTCGTTAGAAATACTTGCATACCTCATACCTTAATATGCAAATTTGTCTGCAAATAGTAATTTGCCGACGGTAAACATTAAGGCACTCATTACAGTTAACATTTTACAATATGTTTGAGATGTAGGGGATTTATAAAGCTTTTGATTAAATTTAAACGATTAAAATTGTGGTTTCAGGATTTAATTCTTGTTCAATTTGCCCACAAGAACTTGAATAATCTAAGTAATTATAGTCGTATCCCTCTTTGAAAGGATTGTTTGTTTTTTCTGGGATTTTATATATGGAGATGCTTTTTATGTTCTCTCTTGAAAATTTATCGAATGGAACATTCCCTTGATTATAGACTCCTTTTAATTTGAATGTTTTTCTCTCATCAACTTTTATTTTAAGTGGATAAGAATGAACTTCTCCGTCTGAATTAAATTGAACTTCAAATTTATTATTTTCTGATAAAATATTTTCAACTTCTTCTTTCAAATTTATACAGCCGACTAATTTGGGAGAATCATAAATTTGGGTAAAATAACCTTTATTCTCCAGAGTCAAAGATCCGACATCAACTTCTGCGAGTTGCAGATAAACTGTTTCTTTATCATAATTAGAATATCCATTACGTGTTTCAAATCTGATATCTCTATAGTTTATAGATTTTAAATAGCTAAAATCTTCGCTAAAGTCTTGAGTATAATAAATTGATAAGATAGCTAAACTAGAGAAAAGTAAAATTAAAGATATTGCTATGTAAATTATGTTTTTTAGATTCATTATTTTTGAAGATGGACAACTTTAGAAAGATAAAATCCTAAGAGCATGAATACTATTGCCGAGATTACCAAAGAACCTAAGACTCCAAACTCCTTGAATTCAAATACATCTATCATAAATCCGACTGTGAAAATGTAAAGTCCTACGGAGATTAAATAAAATACTGGATAAAGTCTTTTAAACTTACCAAATAAAATAATTGCGATTACAAAACAAATCCAAAATACGCCCCAACCCAGGAATGGATAAAATCCGTATCCCATTATTTATCTCCTCCTCTTAAAAGCTCTGCAATAACAAATGTTACAAAAACTGCTACTATTAAAATTATTAGTTTTATTGGGTCTGGAAGGTCGTTGATGAATTCTTTTGCAAACCAATAAAAAGATGCGAAGATGAATAGAACCCCTATCGTATAGAAAATATACTGAATCTTCATTTCTTTTGGAGCAGAATTTGGTTTATAAACTTTTTTCTTATTCTTAAATAACATTATCAAGGAGAAAACAAACAAAAAGAAAAATAAGTATCTTCCATATGGAAAAATATTACCTCCAAAGATATATCCCAAAATTGAGACGATAAGTAGAATTATATAAATATAATGTGGGATTCCATGCTCGCTGTTCTCATCAGGTATATTCATTTTGTTAATCCCCAAATTTATTTATACTCTTATTTCGGAGGTGTCAAATTTTCCCAGTCATCTATCCATTCTGAACTTGGAGGAAGTTCGGTTTTAATCTTCTTGGATTCAACATATAACTTCGCAGTTAAATATAAAATCATACCTAAAGATTTTGCGGATTTATTATTCCCGGGAATTATCTTTGTTATTCCTTGTGTATAATTATTTGTGTCGCAAATACTTAAGACAGGTATTTTTATATTGTTTGCATCTGCCAAAGCGTTTTTATCCAGCCAAGGATCGCAGATAAAAATTAGTTCTGTCTCTATGAAAGTATCTAAGTTAGGATTAGTTAAAATCCCTGCAGGATATTTTTTTGTAAAAACGCGAATTCCTGTAGCCTTGGAGAAAAGATTTGCTGCCTTCCACCCTGCTTCTCTTTTACAAACAAGGATTATATCTTCTGGAGAAAACTTGGCTAAATAATCTGCCCCTTGTCTTAAATTTTCATCTAAGAGAGAAGTGTTAAAAACTGCCAGACCGTCTGCTCTTCTTTTATAAACATACGAACGCATGTCAGGAGTAATAACTCTTGTTCCCAAATGGATAGAAGACTTTAGATAATCTTCTATTGGAACTAATGTATTAACCGCTTCTTCTTCCTCTGACCTGACCTTTTTCTTTAAATCTACCTTTTCTTCCTTGACTTTTAATTCGAGAGCTTTTGCTTTTTCTTTTAATTTTTCAAGAGCTGATTTCTGAGAATTTGTTCTTGATGTTTTTTCTTTTTTATCTGTTGTTATAGATTCTTCAATATTCTCCATTAATTCTTCAACAGATTCTTCAACTTTTTTAACTGTTTTTTTTCCTATTTCTACTGCTTCTTCTATTACTGATTCAGCTAGATTTTTCTCTTTCTTTGATTTTTTTGTTTCTGTTTTCTCTGCCATTGTAATTTGGTATAACCAGCGCAGGGGTTTTCGCCATCCTATTTCAAGGTTGTCGCTTTCTTTAAAAAGTCTGGGTTTGTTTCAGCCAGTACCTGCTAAGTTAGAAATTGTAGAAGAAGGGGGTTTTTAAATCTAATTCTTTAGGGATTTCTCTATTTCAATTAAACGAGATAGTTTAACTTCTCTTTCTTTTCCTGAGATGCCTGTTTTAATAAAATCAGCTTGAAATCCAACAGCATAATCTGCAAGGGCAGAATCCAAAGTTTCTCCTGAGCGATGAGAAAGAATTGTTTTTATTTTATGTTTTCTGCAAAACTTAAAAATTTTAGCTAATTCAAGAAGAGAGCCGTTTTGATTTGGTTTGATTATCATTGAGTTTATTGATTTGCTTTTCAGAGCTTTTTTTAATCTTGAGAGATGTGTAACTGTTAAATCATCTCCACATACTAGGGTTTTCAGGGTTTTGTTAAATATGCCAAGACGTTTTATTCTTGAGAAACCTGCAAAATCTTTTTCTTCTAAAGGGTCTTCTATATAATATATTGAGAAATATCTTATTAATTTGTTAATATAATCTATTTGTCCTAATCTTGAGAGCTTTCTATTTTTATAAAGATAATTCCCATTTTTATAGAAAGTTGATGCAGCAATGTCAATGCCTATTTTAATTTCCTTGTATTTTGACAATATTGATAGAATATCTTCTTCTGAAAAAGAAGTTTGCCAAGCACCTTCATCATTTTTCCCTTGAGATTTTATCTTTTCTTTTAAATCAGAATAAACCGAATTCATTATTTTTACATTATCTTTAATAGAGCTTGAGCTTGGTATAATTAAAAATTCCTGAAATACTGACTTTTGTTTGTTTAATGAATGTAATCCTCCTCCAACAGAATTTCCTAAAGGAATTGGAATTTTTATTTTTTTATTTTTCAAATTTTTATTTACTATTTGATAGAGTTCTTTGTTTTGAGATTTTGCAAGAGCTTTTAGAATTGCTGACTCTAAAGCATAAAGGGAATTTGCTCCTATTTTGTTTTTTAATTTTGATTCTATTTTTGTTAAATCCTGAAAAGAATTTATTTCTAAACCAATTAAAGACTTTAATTTATTAATTTTTTTTATGTCATCTCTTAGAGTTGGTTTATAGCTTGGAGTTTCATATTTGCCTTTTGATTTTCCGCTCGGGCTTGAGGCTTTTTCATTATTTACAGAAACTTGAATTGTTTTTTCTTTTCTTGAATCAAATATTGATTTTGCCGATATAGAACTTATTATCATTCAATTAATAGGCGAAAAGACATTTTAAGTCTTTAGAATTATTGCTCTTCTGATTTTGAAGAAACTTCCTCAACTATCTCTTCGGTTTCGTCAGAGTTTGCAAAACCTAACTCGTGTGCATCTTCTGCAATTTCTTTTTCAACTTCTTGCTCTTTTTCCACGAGCTCTTCATCTGTGACAGAATCTTCTTTTATTTTCCCCAGCTTTTCTGGACCCTTTCTTGGAACAGGCCTATGGATAGTTATTGGAAGCGCTCCTGCTTCTAATTCTTTCTCTGCTATTTTCAATGCATCATAATTAATTTCTTCTAATTCTTCATCTGAAAATTTTAATAATATCGGAGCATCTGTGGCTATTTGCAGTGCGCGAGCTCCAATTATCCTGGCAATTTCATATCTAGTAAATTTTTCTTGAATTTTTTGATTCATATTAGTGAGATCTTAGAGGAACTTTTTAAGCTTTTTGCTCAACTCCTCAAGTTTATCTGATAAAACATCCATCATTTTGTCTACTTCTTCTTGAGAAATAGGAGTTTCTCCTATTTTCTGGCAGGAATTTATCATATATTGTTTATTCCATTTAGAAATACCGAAGGTTATCCTTGCTTCGGCAGCTTCTTCTTCCTCTCTTGTTGGGTCTAAAATTATTGAATTCCCGACCTTAAAAAAGCTGAAAGAGATTGGAGTGATTTCCCCTGATATGGGGAGTTTCTCTTTACTCTCTTTTTCATAATCTGCTTTTCCTTCACTGTCTAAGACAGGAATAACTGAATTTTTAAGAGCGACGATTGCTGCAAGGCAGGAAGCATCGATAAGATTTCCGTCATCGTTTATAGGGTATATGTCTATGAAAAGAGTCCACACCTTTTTTCCTTTTTCTACTACAAGTTTAGAGAAGTCTATCATTCCTGATTCGCGTATTGCCCGATCAACAAGTCTTGGAAGTTCTATGGCTTGAAACCCTGGAGGACCTGACTCAAACCTTGGAGAGGCAAGAGGCAATAAATCGCCTGAGACCATTAGAGTTCCCTTGTCTAGCGAATCAGGGTAAGGTTCTCCTATTGCTAACTTTACTCCTACGACTACTTCTGTTTTCCCTAATCTAATTCTGGCTGACCCTTCTGCCTTGTTAGAAACTCCTCCTTCAATTGTAAATTCCCTAAACTCGTCAATCTTTCTAGAATCAAACCTTTTGTTCTCCAAGAACATTTTTTTAAATTAGAAATCGGCATTGAGCTCATTTTTTCTCTCCTTTAGATTTATCAATAACTTCTTTTAGTGCGTGTTTCTGGACTTCGTAGATTTCTCTGCAAGATTCTGTCCCAAGTCTTAAAACTTCTTTTACTAACTCTGGCTGAATTTTCCCATCCATCTGCATCAGCGAAAAGTCAGACGAGTTTGCTAATTTTGCGATTGCCAGATCTGTTGCTCCTTCTCCGTCTTCGTAATCTTCTTCTTCTTTTGTTAGATCAACTAGCAGAGTTTTGTCGTTCTTTCCTACAGCCACAGAACAAACAAGGTCTTTCATTGGAATTCCTGCATGTGCCAATGCAAGTGAAGCGGCATTTATTCCTGCTGTTCTTGTTCCTGCATCTGCCTGTAAGATATATATCTGAACATCAACAACTGTATTTGGAAATGAGTCTAAATTTACTGCCGGGAGCAAAGCCCATTCAGTGACTTTTGAAATTTCCTGGCTTCTTCTGCTTGGACCTGGGCGTTTTCTATCTGCAACTGAAAAAGAGAGAAGATCATAATTGCATCTTAAGATTCCCTTTTGAGGATTTTGCATATGCTGGGGATGCAATTGCCTTGGCCCGTAAACTGCAGCAATAGCGATTGTTTTGCCGAATGCAAACATTGCTGAGCCATCTGCATTAGGAATTATTCCTACTTTTGCTATCATTGGTCTTAATTCATTATTTTTTCTTCCATCAATGCGTTTAAATTCTTTTGTCATATTAATTATTCTCAAACCACTCCTCTGTTTTTTCTGTTAATCCTGAAACAAAAACCTGATCTGATACAAACTCTATTGCTTTTCTTGCTTTAATCTCTTCTTCTAGCTCAGATCCCTTTACCCATATCCATCCATTTTGTCCTACTGTAATCTGACAGTTTGTTCTTTCTTTTATTAAACTAATCATGCTTCCTTCTCTTCCAATTACTCTTGGAACTCTAGAAGGAATAATTCTAAATATAAATCCGTTTTCCAGTTTTCCAAGACCTTTTCCCTTTAAAGAGAGGTCTATTCCCTTAGGTTTAACACTCCATATTTTTGCAGCAACTACATCTCCCACAGCCAAAAATTGATCCATTTCATATCGATTGATAAATCTTGGGCATTCTTCTATAGGGAGAAATGCCTGCATAGCATAGTCAATGTCTATAATCCATCCAGAGTAGGAAATTTCTGTAACCGTCCCTATAACCACATTTGTTTTCCTTGGGATAAATGCTCCAAAAACTGGAATTACTTTTACAACTCTTCCGGATATCTCTGCCAGACCGAATCTATTAGCTACAATATTTTCCGCGTCTCTGCTTGCACCATCTCCTGGAAGATAGTCCTCGCCAGAAACAATTATCTCTCCTGGAACAATTGGTTTTCTCTCAACACTGTCAGAACTAGAACTATTATCATTGGAGTTATAATCTATGGCTTCGTGTGCCTCGTTAATCTCATTCTTCATTGTAATAATAATCTAAATCAAACAAGAGATAATTGTAATAGTTCTCTTATCTGTGGTTTTACTGATTTCTGAAGAAACCGGATATTTTTAAACTTATCTATCTAACAAGTAAATCCCTAAAGAAAGTGTAAGGTCGGTTAAGGATATCTAAACTTCTTGAAAACCCTCTTCCAAATCCTTCACATTCATCTTGAGGAATATCTTGAGGCTTATATGGTCGCGTGAGAGTTCTCCATGTATTTGTAATTACTCTCTTAAAGCTATCCAAAATCCTATTAAGACCTTTTTCTTCATGCTGATAACTCCAATCTTTATAATCTTCTCTCATTTTATTCCTTGATTTCCTCGCTCTGAACAGCTCCATGAGTTATGTT
The DNA here is from genome assembly GCA_964634845.1 of Candidatus Woesearchaeota archaeon. Lineage (GTDB taxonomy): Archaea > Nanobdellota > Nanobdellia > Pacearchaeales > GW2011-AR1 > ARS1309. The sequence goes on from CAZWLX010000025.1 coordinate 6,846, forward strand.
ATTAAGCTTTTCATAAAAATCTATCTGACTCCCTGCAGGAATATCTATTATTGCCTGAAGACTTCCGTTAGATAACCATTCTTCACTTTCTTTGAAATCGTTAATTATCCCGTATACCTGACCAGTGTATTGAGCAGGGATTGTTAATTTTATCCGCTTTGTTTCTATCCTAATTGGAATAACTTCCTTGAGCTTGTGAACAACATCTGCCATTTGCTGTTCTACTGGACGAGAATCAAAATTATAATGAATCTCAGATATTGCGCGTCTAAGACGCTCTTCTGTATATGGGTTTCCTTTTTGATCGACTGCATTTCTTAGGATTAAATCGATTACTTGCTTTATTTTTTTCTCTTTTTCTGCGTCTCTGAATTCCTGCGTTTTTTGAACTTCGCCTTTTTGGATTATTTTTTTTGCTATTTCGTAGATGTCTATTGTGTTAAAAAAAGATTTTAAATCTGCTTCAGAAGCTATATTTCCTTTTTTTAAGTCTGTGAAAATATGATCTGACTGCAAGGCTGAAGAAATGTTTCCATTCTGATTGTTTCTAATTTTTAGAGCTTCATCTAAATCAACTGAGATTTCGAAGTGTTTTCCTTTTGCAGATATTCTTGCTTCTACGTTTGGCATGAATATACAGTGGGCAGAACGTTTTTAAAATTATCTGCGATAATTTTAAATACCTTATAAATTAAAGAGATGTATTAATTATTGAGGTTTAAAAAAACTAAAGTGGATATGCCA
>CAZWLX010000026.1:0-7456 GCA_964634845.1 Candidatus Woesearchaeota archaeon
GCTCCTCCAGAAAATTCAGTATTACTTGAAGATTGTACGACAACGGGGAATACTCTTATTAAGACACTTAATAAAATTTTAAAACTTAACTCGCCCACACTCTTCCCCACAATAAGTTGTCTTACATTAACTGACAGGTTAGAGGGAGATGTGGCCAATAGATTAGCTAAAATGGATGTTAGATTTTATGCTATGACGACTGCGAAAGAAATTTTACCAATTGCGTTTGAAAGACTAAAACCTAGTGATGAGATAATTAATGCAGTTAAAAGAGAATACGAGCAACAAGGGATTGCAATTTGATTCTTTTAACAAGCTTTAAAAACTAAAAATTGTTCTCAAATTTGAATTTGATTTATCAAATCAAAACATGGCTCCGTAGCTCAGCCTGGTTAGAGCACTGGCCTTTTAAGCCAGGTGTCGCGGGTTCAACTCCCGTCGGGGCCATTCTGTCCACAGATGCGAGAAACACCGCAACGTAAGCGAGGATGTTCGCAGCGATAGTGGATCAGAATTAACCTCCATTTTCCTACTCAAAAGTAGCATTGGGAAAAAACAGGATTGAAATAAAGTTTATGGAAAGATTTAAAAACCTACTTTTACAGAATTTGTTATCCTGCAGTTACCAGATAAATATTTATAGTAATATTTAGCTCAGCCCTCCAAAATGCATATTTTACAGCCAAAACATATAAAATTGAAGCCTGATGAGGTAAAGTCTATTCTTAAAAAATATAATATTACTATTTCACAATTACCGAAGATAAAAGAGAAAGACTTTGGTCTGCCTGAAGGAATTGCTAAAGGAGATGTTATAAAAATTGAGAGAAAGGAGAGCGATAATGTTATTGTTTACTATCGTGTAGTTGCATAAAAATGGGAGATAAAAGAGATATTTTGGTTAAGAAATATTTGGAACAGCACTCTTTGTTTGAGTCTAATATCACTAGTTTTAATGATTTTCTAAACAGAAGAATGCAGGAGATTATTGACGAGATTAACAAGTCTCTAGATAACGAAGAAGTGGAAATAAAACTTGGGAAAGCAAGAATAGGAAAACCAAATATTATTGAGGCAGACGGATCAACTTCGGTTATTACCCCTAGTGTTGCTAGACTTAGGAATCTGACTTATTCTGCTCCTGTTTTTCTAGAATTAAGTGTTAGATATGGCGAGCAAAGCGACAGTGCAGAGGTCGAGATAGGAAGAATTCCGATAATTGTGAGAAGCTCTTCGTGCACAACAAATGGATTAAACAAGGAAGAGTTGGAGGAAAATTATCTTGACCCATTGGATAGAGGAGGATATTTTATCATTAACGGAAATGAAAGAGTTATTGTTATGTCTGAAGACCTTGCTCCTAATCAACCATTTATTGAAGAAGGGCGTCTTGGGCTAACATTAAGAGTTTTCTCACAAAGGGGAGCCTATAGAATTCCAACAACTATATCTGAAACCAGCGAGGGAATATTGGATGTTACTTTTTCAAGACTTAAGAACATTCCAGCTATTGTTTTATTAAAATCTCTTGGGATGATTAAGGAATCTGATATATCTAAGAATATCAAACATGAAAATGACTGCCTAATTGTTAATTTATATGAATATGCAAATTTAAAGAGCTCTGAAGATGCAATGATGTATATCGCTGAGAAATCAGGAATACAAGGAACAAAGAAAGAAGTACTTGACAGAGTAAAACAAAGGATAGACTCATTTTTCTTGCCTCATATCGGAACTGAAAAAGGAGTTAGAAATGAAAAGGCAATGACATTATGCAGACTTCTGAAACTTTATTTAAGATCAAAAGATGACGAGAAAATAAGAACTGATAAAGACCATTATGCAAATAAAAGAGTTAAATTGTCTGGAGATTTAATTTCCGAGCTTTTCAGAGTTAATGTTGGCATATTGTTAAGAGACATACAGTATAGTTTACAGAAGATTTCTAAGAGAAAGAAATTCTATTCTCTGAAGACAATTGCTAAATCAACTTTATTTACGCATAGAATTGAAAGTGCTATCGCTACTGGATCGTGGATAGGAGAGAAGTCCGGAGTTACACAAAACATGCAAAAGACAAATTATTTAGATATGCTGTCGCAATTGCAAAGAGTTTCTAGTACATTGCCCGGAGAACAAGAGAACTTTGCTGCTAGAACATTACACCCTACACATTATGGAAGATTCTGCCCTATAGAAACCCCTGAAGGAACAGAGATTGGTTTAAGAAAAAATCTTTCTACTTTGGCAAGAATTTCTACTACTCCAGAAATAGAAGAAAAGACCATAGTTAAAAATCTTAGATCTCTTGGGTTAAAGGAAGAAAGTGAAGCAGGCATTGATGTCTTTTATAATGGAAACTTTTTGGGTTTTGTAGAAGACTCTGAAAAATTCTCAAAGGCTGTAAGAAAAGGCAGAGCAAAGGGAGATTTCCCAAGTCAGATGAGCGTTAGAAATAATCAATTATTGAATCAAGTAACGATATCGACTGAAGTTGGAAGAGTTGTTAGACCTTTGATTATTGTTGAAGAAGGTTCTAGCAAATTGAAAGATGAACATTTAGTTTTGTTAGGAGAAGAGAAGATTAAGTGGCTTGATCTTGTTAGAGAAGGAATCGTTGAATATGTAGATGCTGCAGAAGAGGAAGACGCATTAGTTGGTATGAATCAAGAAGAACTTACAGAAGACCATACTCATTTGGAAATTCATCCTATTGACTTGTTTGGTGTTGTGACTAGCCTGGTACCTTTTGCTAATCATGACCAAGGATCTAGGTTGATTAAAGGAAGCAAGACTCTAAAACAAAGTATTGGAATATATGCTGCAAATTATTTGGTAAGAGTAGATACAGATGTTTCTATTCTTCATTACCCTCAACATCCATTAGTTAGAAGCTTTATGTATGATACTCTTAATCTTTATCCTGCCGGGCAAAACATTATTGTTGCAATTATGCCGTTTGAAGGATATAATATGGAAGACGCGGTTGTCCTTAATAGAGCAAGCATTGAGAGAGGTATGGGAAGGAGCACTTATTTTAGACCTTATAGTTCAACAGAGCTTCAATATGCCGGTGGATTAAAAGACGAAATAACTGTTCCTGATAAAGATGTTTCTGGATATAGAATAGAGGACTCTTATAAGTTTTTAGAAGATGATGGAGTCGCATTTCCTGAGGCAGATATGTCTTCTGGACAAGTGATTATTGGAAAAACTACTCCTCCCAAGTTCTTAAGTGAAGCAAGAGACTTGAGCATCCAAGCTAAGAAAGAAGCAAGTAGTGCTATAAGACAAGAAGAAAGAGGAACTGTTGATGCGGTTTTCATAACTGTTGATGGAGAAGGAAACAAAGTTGTTCAGGTAAGAACAAGAGATTCAAGAAATCCTGAACCTGGAGACAAATTCAGCGCTCCTCACGGACAGAAAGGAGTTGTTGGATTAATTGCAGACGAGAAAGATGTTCCATTTACAGGAAGAGGTATAAGACCAGACCTTATGTTTAACCCTCATGGTATTCCCAGCAGAATGAGTATGGGGTATTTGATAGAGCTTCTTGCTGGAAAAAGTGCTGCATTGAGCGGAAGAATTCTTGATGGAACTCCATTTACTGGAGAGAATGTAGAAGACCTTGAAGATACCTTGAGAGGATTTGGATTTAGTTATGACGGAAAAGAAATAATGTACAATGGAGTGACTGGTAAGAAAATGGAAGCAAAGATTTACATTGGAAATATGTATTATTTAAAACTAAAGAGAATGGTAAAGAACTTGTTGCATGCAAGAGCTTCTGGAAAAGTTGCCTTATTGACAAGACAACCTATTGAAGGAAGAGCAAGAGGCGGAGGATTGAGGTTAGGAGAGATGGAGCAACAAGCCTTAGTCGGTCATGGAGCTTCTTTACTTTTGAAAGAGAGATATAACTCTGACAAAACAATTATTCATATTTGCAAAGACTGCGGAAATATGACTTTTGAAGATATAATCAGAAATAAAACTCCCTGCCAACTTTGCGGGAATAATGAATCAGAGCCTATTGAAGTTTCATATGCTTTCAAACTGCTTGTTGATGAATTGCTCGGTTTGGGGATACATACTAAATTTGATTTAAAGAATAAATACGAAAGATGAGAGAAGAATTTTTTAGAAAACAAGTGAAAGCGCTGAGATTTGCGTTGCTTAGTCCTGACCAGATTAAAAAGCTTAGCTCTGCTAAAATTGTTACACCTGAATTGTATGATATAGACGGATTTCCTGTAGATGGAGGGCTTATGGATTTAAGATTGGGTGCGATAGACCCAGGAGTAAGATGCAGAACCTGCGGGAAGAGAGTTAAGGAATGCCCAGGACATCCTGGAAGCATAGAACTTGCAAGACCTATTTTTCATATTAAGTATATTCCTTTAATAGAATTATCCTTGAGAAGCTTCTGTCCTGAATGCGGAAAACTTACATTGAGCGATGAGAAACAACAAAAGTTTAGTGTTGGAGAAAGAGCCAAGAAGGCAAGAGACGCAAAAAGATGTCCTCATTGCAGCACTGATATTGAGAGAGTTAAATTGGAAAAACCCAGCACATTTAATCTTGGGAAGAAGAGACTTAGCCCTATTGAAGTCAGAGAAAGACTTGTTAAAATTCCTGACGAAGAATTAAGAAAAATCGGCGTTAATCCGAAAACAGCAAGACCTGAATGGGCAATCATGTCTCTGCTTTTAGTGCCAAGCGTTACTGTAAGGCCTTCAATTACTTTAGATTCAGGAGAAAGATCTGAAGACGATTTAACGCACAAACTTAGCGATATAATCAGAGCTAATCAGAGACTCTGGGAAAATCTGAATGCAGGAGCTCCGGAAGTTATTATTGAAGACCTTTGGGATTTATTGCAATATCATGTTACAACATTTTTTGATAATAATATCTCAAGAATACCTCCTGCAAGACACAGAAGCGGACAGCCATTAAAAACAATAACAGAGAGAATAAAAGGAAAAGAAGGAAGAATCAGACATAATCTTGCCGGAAAAAGAGTTAACTACAGCGCGAGAACTGTTGTTTCCCCTGATCCTTACATCAAGATTAATGAGGTAGGAGTCCCATTAGAAATCGCTAAGGTCATTACTGTTCTGGAAAGTGTAACAAGTACCAATATAGACAAAATGAAACTTCTTGTAAAAGCAGGGGAAAATTATCCTGGAGCAAACTACGTTGTAAGATCTGATGGAAAGAAAAAAAGAATTACAGAAGATTTGAAAGAAGAAATAATGAATGAACTCATTCCTGGATATAAAGTTGAAAGACATTTGAGAGATGGAGATATTGTTTTGTTTAATAGGCATCCAACATTGCATAAACAGGGATTGATGGCCCATTATGTTAAAATTCTCGGTGGGAGAACATTCAGACTACACCCTGCAGCTGCTGCTCCTTATAACGCAGACTATGACGGAGATGAGATGAATATCCACAGTCCTCAAACAGAAGAAGCTCTTAGCGAGGCAAAAACATTGCTTGACATTAATAATAATATTATCTCCAGCAAGAACAACATGAACCTCGTCGGTACAATTGCCGACGCTGTTACAGGGCCTTTCTTAATTGGGCAAAATAAATTTACCAAGGAAGAAGCAAATCAGCTTTTGTTTGGTGCAGGATTGATTAATTCAATTAATAAGAGAGAAATAGATGGAGGAGATTTGTTTGCTGCCGTTATTCCTAAGGGATCCAGCATCAAAATTCCTAACCAGATAACTGGAAGCAACAGCTTTGGAGCTGAAGATGGAAAAATGATTAAGATAATTGATAAGGAGTTTGGCAGAGAGGCGACTGTTGATTCTATTAATAAAGCATTTTTGCTTGGAACAATATACCTTACTAGAATAGGGTATACATTAAGTTTGCAAGATTTAAATGTTACTGATAAAGTAAAGGAATTGACAAGGGAAACAATTGAAGAAGCTGAGAAAAAAACAACAAAGATTATAGAAGATGTCAATACAAAGAACATTGATCTTATTCCTGGACAGAGTTTGCAGGAAACAGGCGAGACAAGAATAATGCAGGTGCTTAATGAAGTTAGAACGCAAGTTGCAGATATTGTTAAGCAGAATTTCCCTTCTGATGGAAATGTTAACAAGATGATTACTCCTAAAGCTGCTGGAAGCATGTTGAATGTGACACAAATTGGATGTGTTGTAGGACAACAGTCCTTGGGCGGTAAAAGAATTGGATTTGGGTATGATGATAGAACCTTGAGCTTTTTCAAGAAGAAAGACTTAAACCCTGCAGCAAGAGGATTTATTAGAAGCAGCTTTTTTGGCGGGTTAAATCCTAAGGAATTTTTCTTTGGAAGTATAACTGGAAGAGACTCGTTAATGGATACTGCTTTGAGAACGCCAAAGTCTGGATATTTGTATAGGCGTTTAGTTTCTGCTTTACAAGATTTGAAAGTAGAATACGACGGAACTGTAAGAGATGCTTCTGAAAATATTGTTCAGTTTGTTTATGGAGACGACGGACAGGATGTTGCTAAACTTCATTTAACAGACAGCAAGATATCTCCTGGAGAAGCTGCAGGAGTTGTTACAGCGCAGAGTTTTGGAGAAGCTTCAACACAAATGGTTTTGAATGTTTTCCACCATGCAGGAGTTGCACAGATGCAGATTACCCAGGGACTGCCTAGATTAATTGAAATTCTCGATGCAAGGAAAAGTCCAAGTACTCCAAGCATGGAGATTTATCTAGACAAAGAAAATAATAATGAAAAAGATTCAAAGTTTGTTGCTGAAAAGATAAAAGAAGTAAAGTTGAGAGAGATTGCAAATGAGATAAATATAGACTTTGGAAATAAAAAAGTAATTATTAACTTAGATAACAAAGCATTGAAGACTGTTCATGTTGGAAGTCAGAAGATTGTTGATAGATTAAAAGAAAAGGGATTTGACATAAAAGGAAATGACTTGAAAATAACTTTAGATGCCAAGGACCTTGAATTTAAGGAGATTTACAAGCTTAAGGAGAAACTTAAAGATACCATTATTTCCGGGGTGAAGGGCATAAGCCAAGTTGTTGTTGCTAAAAGAGACAGAGATTATGTTATCCTTACTGCGGGAAGTAATATTGAAGAGATTTTGCAGGTTAAAGGAGTGGATAAGGACAAAGTTACAAGCAATGATATTCATGACGTAGCTAATGTTCTTGGGATAGAATCTGCCAGACAAACAATAATTAATGAAATAAATAAAGTTATTGAATCTCAAGGACTGGATATTAATGGGAGACATTTGAAGCTAGTTGCAGATGCTATGACTTCATCTGGAGCAGTTAAAGGAGTTACTAGAATGGGCATTATCTCGGACAAGGCTTCTGTTTTAGCAAGAGCAACATTTGAAACTCCAGACAAGCAATTTATTAATTCTACGATACAGGGCGGAAAAGATGAATTGAATTCTGTTATTGA